>NZ_JAFMPN010000009.1 GCF_017351175.1 Desulfovibrio sp. Huiquan2017
TTGAATGCCTCGCATGCCGGTCGGATGTTCAGGACGGTGCGTTGCACGGCTTTCTTGGTCATCTCGCGACGACGAGATGGCCTTACCAGTTTTTGCAAGCGCCTCGGCAACGACTTCGGCCTTCATCTTTTCTTCGGCATACATGCGTTTGAGGAGTTGGTTTTCTTTCTCTAGTTCCTTCATGCGTGCAATCAACGAGGCGTCCATGCCGCCGTACTTGGAACGCCACTTGTAAAACGTGGCGCTACTCATGCCGTGTTCTCGGCAGAGTTGAGCTACCGGAATTCCGCTCTCGGCTTGCTTCAAAATATTCAGAATCTGCGCGTCGCTGTACCGTGATTTTTTCATGTAGAATCTCCTCCGATCTGGTTAGTGGAAAATTCTACTTTTCAGAACAACTAGTTTTCGGGGGGGATTACCAAAGCTGTAGAAACGCTCTTCCCGCTCTGGGAACGTCTCAAGAAGACGAAGGCCAAGATTGCGGCTGTGGCGACGGCCATGAACGCCGGTTACATCAGCGCCGTCATGAAAAGCCTGCTGGATGCCTCCACCGTATTTGACCGCCTGTGGTCAAACAGATGAACGAGAAAATCACCCAGATTCGGCGCTTGCATGTGTAGTTCTATTAGGATAAATACTTCTAGAAATTTTTGGAATACATATATTCGAAAGTGTAATAATGTCTACATCATTTTTGATAGTCGACAAAGCCGCCCGCCTTAAGTTGTTAACATATGCCAAATAAGTACATTAAGCTGGAAACAAGCATTGGTTAGCATGGAACCGATTAAATAGCCTTTTGAACAAAAGATAGATATTGTTTTTTTAAACCGTGAAGAAATAATTGCTATCTCCCTAAGGATAACTGATGAATTATTTAGTCAACAAGCAAAATAAAAAAACGTTTCTTTTATTCTTTTGTTGTTTATCTTTCCACTATAGATTTAGATTACACAGCAAGTCAACATGGACCTGTTCCTCTATACAGCCTACTTGGCATTAACGACTGTTATCCTCTGCCAAGCTCACGACTGTCAAAAATATACACTTAAATTTTTCGTTAGCTCCTAATTTGGCAAATACTTTGATCGTGGCCCCATTGGACTATGTATTCCATCCCATCGTCTGGGGGCAGACATATTCTTAAGTTTATATTTTGTTCTATTTCCGATTTTTGCTGTGTTTGCTGCTTACTCTTTTATAAAAAGATTTTCCTATTTAAGCCGTTTTTTTGATCTTCCCCCTGCTGTGTACTTATTTTATCATACTGTATTTTATAATTATATTTTAGGCAAGAGAACAGATGCTGATTACTTAATATTGCATAGCAATACATCAAAAACAGTGAGTTCGATTGCCACGCAGAACACTCTAAACAACAAAGCAAGAATGTCTCTTATTAAAAGCAATTCTGATGGTAATATCGCACTCTACGCATACCACGATTCAACTCATTTTGAGGGCTATATATGAAACTCATTATACAGATTCCATGTTTGAATGAGGCTGGAACACTTGATCTTGCTCTTTCAAAACTCCCAAAAGAAGTTCCAGGCTTCGATTGTGTTGAATGGTTAGTTATCGACGACGGCAGTACTGATGATACTGTCAACGTTGCAAAGGCAAATGGGGTTGACCATATTATCTCTCATCCTCAAAATTTAGGACTCGCCAGGGCCTTCATGACCGGAATAACAGCCAGCTTGTCACTAGGAGCTGATGTTATCATAAATACCGATGCAGATGATCAATACGATGCATCTTGCATACCCGATTTGGTACGCCCTATCCTCGACGATGAAGCCGAGATCGTCATAGGCACACGCCCAATCCACTCGATTGAACATTTTTCGCCACTCAAAAAGATTTTCCAGAAAATCGGCTCAGCCGTTGTACGATTGGCTAGCAACACAAACGTTGGCGACGCTCCTAGCGGATTTAGAGCTATAAGCCGAAGCGCAGCTCTCCAACTTAACGTTTTCAGTGAATACACCTACACTCTAGAGACGATTATCCAAGCGGGAATGAAACGAATGAAAGTTGTTTCCGTACCTGTGAGGGTAAACAAAGACTTACGTCCATCTCGGCTAGTGCACTCGATTCCTTCATACATATATCGATCGATTTTGACGATAATTAGGATTTCCATAACATACAAACCGCTTAAATTTTTTGCTATTATTGGCATGTTTCTTTTTGCTGTTGGCTTAATGCTCAATATCCGCTGGCTGTTTTTATTTTTCAATGATCCCAGCCACGCCCGTGTGCCAAGCCTGATTCTAGGACTCACTTTTATAATAGGCTCCTTCTTCTCTCTTGCCATTGGAATTTTGGGAGATCTCCTTTCTGTTAACAGGCGGCTGCTGGAGGATATACGAACACGGCTTTTGTCTCATGACATGGGTCACAGGCATGACTAAACGCCTTCCGAGGAGCACTGCTCCCAAAAGGAAAGATATCAAATTACGGAATTACGATCCGACAGTGTTATTGGGAGGATATAAATCCCTCGCTGTCGGTCATGCTATAAACGAAGCCTATCGCGCCACTGGTGCGTCCGGTGGTGCGATGCGTACCATTCTTGCCCATCTTTTGAGGACCAAACGCGTGGACGCCGTTATCTCTGCTGGTTTTCATGAAGATGACCCAATCACTCCTCGCTACCTGAAACAAACGACAACCGATGATATCTTTTCCATGGGAGGCTCGATCTATTCGTACCTTTCTGCGATACCACTACGCAAGGCTGTGGATGCAATAGATTCTGAACGATGTGCCATTGTTTGTCAGCCCTGTATGGTCCCCTTGCTCAGAAGGTTACAAGCACAACAAAATAACATTAAGTACATCTTCAGTTTTTTCTGTGGATATAATATGAGCCACGAAGCAACACTTTTCATGCTCAGAAAATTAAATGTTCGCCCTGAAGAAGTAACTGCCATCAACTATCGTGGAGGACCTTATCCAGGGGGCTTTCAGCTCATTACTCGAGATGGGCAAAAATTTACTTATGGCAAGGAAAGCTACGAACTACTCAACCTTCAGTTCGTCCGGCCTGGATGCCTAAGGTGTACCAAATACATGGGAGAAGGGGCGGACTTGGTAGCCGGTGATGCTTGGCTTAAAAGTCATCCTCGAATGACCTTGTTGATGGCGAGGTCAGCGCTTGGGAAAGAGGCTATGGAACAAGCATCTTATGATCATGAAGTGGCTCTGTATTCAATGACCGAACAGGACTTATTACGCATGCATTTTCATAATCTTATCCACAAGAAGTACGGTGATGGACTGTTTTTAAGACTCACCACGAAAATGTTTAATCAAGTAATACCTAAGCAGTTGGTTCCTTTTAAACTCCTGTCATGTTTTTCACGTCTTCGTAGACGCTGGAAGATAGGCGTGGATATTCAGAACTTGGAGCCTTACAAAAGTGACTGTGTCTAGTAACTTCAAGAAACTAATCTCAATCGCCGTTTCATCGGCACTAATTTTTGTCGTTTACAACCGATTGGATATTGACAGTCTCGTAAAATTGATTGGCCAAACGAAACCAAAGTACATTGGCTACTTTCTTTTGCTCATGGTTCCGCAATTGATTCTTGCCTCTGCGCGCTGGTGGTGGTTGGCTAGGAGTTTGGCCGGTGTGAGAATCTCACCAAGCACCGCCTTTGGACATGTCCTGGGTAGTTATAGCGCCAATCTCATCATACCAGGCAAGCTGGGAGAATTTTTCCGCAGTTTTTGGCTGGAGACTGACGATCGCCCTCTAAGTGTATTTCTTGTAGTCTTCGAAAAAATCCTTGATATCACTGCCATTCTCATCATTCTAGAAGTCGCCCTCCTTATTGAACACCCTTTGTCGCTATCATTTATCATTTCTGCAAAAGGACTGGTGCTGGGGGCAACAACGCTTACTTTATTATTCTTGGTATTCATTTTATATTACAAGAAAAATCTGGGAAGGTTGGTCAGCTTTTTGTTAATAAAGAAGCTTCCTACTTTGAATCTTCAATCCTTTAGCGAGATGAAGATCGACTTGCTTAAAGGGAGCGTCTTTTTGGTCAGTTCCATTGTACTTTGGCTAGTTCAAATATTCCAGTTTGTTCTTATGTTTGAGATGCTGGGAGTCTCCATTCCTGTCGATTCAGTTTATGCTGGCTCGTCATTGGCGCTATTGGCGGGAGCCTTGCCTCTGACTATCGGCGGCATTGGCTCGCGAGATGTCGCATTACTATGGTATTTTGGTTCATTTA
This sequence comes from Desulfovibrio sp. Huiquan2017, assembly GCF_017351175.1. Classification (NCBI taxonomy): domain Bacteria; kingdom Pseudomonadati; phylum Thermodesulfobacteriota; class Desulfovibrionia; order Desulfovibrionales; family Desulfovibrionaceae; genus Desulfovibrio; species Desulfovibrio sp. Huiquan2017. The sequence continues at coordinate 4,254 of NZ_JAFMPN010000009.1, forward strand.
TCGAACTCGAAGTCTTACTTGGAATCGGCATGCTCTCTTTATTACGAGTTGTTATACCTGGAATGATTGGTATTCCTTTCTTTTACAAGTACAATACGGGGAAAAAAAGGACATGAGTTCATCCAAGACATCTCTTTGTATTTCATACAACGCAACAATGGCTAGGTTGATCCCCAGAGTGTTGACTCAGCTTGAACGAGACTCAGATGCCCCTCTTTTCGGCAGCTTTGATCGTGATTTTTGGCACTATAAAATGAGGGACTTTTCATCCATTATTCTTCAGCAAGGTGCTCTGATTCTTGAGGCGCTAAAGGACGTTTCTTTTGAAGGCAATCCTTTTAGTGGGCGCCCAGACAGGATAACTCAGTTGGAAACATGGATTGATGGCGGACTGACCTTCTGGGCTAATCGTCAATTACGTGGTGGAGGTTTTGAAGAGTACTACCCCTTCGAATCAGGCTTTCCGCCTGCCGCCTTCAGCCTTTGGACAATTGGCATATTGTTGCGCAACCGCGACTTTTGCGAACCCAACATCAAGATAAAAAAAGCTATGCAACAATGTTGTGACTGGCTACTTTCCCACCCTGAAACCGATGCTTCCAATCAGGAGATGGCCAGCTTGGTAGGGTTAGCACTAGCTTCACGAGTACCTGGAGTCAAAGTTGACGCAAATACGCTTGAAGCGCGAATTGGGAATTTATTCGCGAAGCAGTCAAAGGAAGGATGGTTTGAAGAATATGGCGGCCCCGATTTAGGATATCTAAGTGTCACCATCGACTGCCTGTGGGATTATTATGAACTGACTGGCGACAAGCGAGCCATGGACGCCATGAATAAAGCTACAGAGTACATCGCCTCCTTTATTTCAGTGGGAGGATCTTTACCTGTAATGACAAATTCACGAAATACCGATTACATCGTTCCATACGGACTAATTCGTTTAGGTGAAACAAATAGAACGGCTGCGGCAGTGATCCATCGCCTTTATAAAGGAATTGACTCACCTTCACATTTTCTCCACGCAACTGATGATAGGTACTTATGCCATTACATCGGACAATCACATTTTAGAGCGATTCCCTATTTGGATAAGCTCACTGATCCTGAGGCCCTACCATGCGACACGGGATTCCGAAAATACTACTCTGATAGTAATCTGTTCATTGAACATGCAAAGACCAGTGTATACGTTGCAGCCGCAAAGGGTGGTATTACATTGATCCATGGGAAAAGTGGTCCCAATTTAGCGGATTTTGGTTGGCGAATCAAATTGGGTACCCATGTTGCCGTGTCTCACTGGCAAAATGGGGATTACACTATTGCATCAGAAGTGAATGATAATGGTATTGCCATAACTATTACAGGAGAAATGACCAGTCAGACCTGGCAAACCGTCACCCCCTTGAAACATGTAATATTAAGGGCCCTCAGTTTGATTCTCGGACGTAGACTTATCCCTTTTCTCAAAAAAAAATCCATTTTTGGGAAGAAAACAAGCGGGGTTCATTTTACTCGTTCAGTGGCCATCGGCTACGACAGAGTCGAGATCAAGGATACTTTTTGGAACTTGAACTCCCATGTCCCATTTCCAGCGCCTCAGTACTCGCTTCGGCATGTCGCTAGTGCATATCGATATACAGGCGAAGAACTCTGCCAACCAGTAGAAAGAAAGCTTATACCTTCTGCAGATGGAGGGCGAATGGAATCACAATTCCATCTTCCAAGGTAATCCATATTTTTCAATGCCGTTTAAGCATGAACTGTAACGAGGATAACCTCCGACAGCACAAAATCCCCTTTTTAGCCCAAATATGTTATCCTCATAAAAATTTACTAAATAATTTCAGCATATACAGACTCTATTTCGGTCATGGGGTTCAAGGGGTCGGAGGTTCAAATCCTCTCATCCCGACCAAACGATGAAAGACCCCGGCGGGCCGACCAAGAGTCGACCCGCCATTTCATCGAAAACAGCCGGAACGCTGCTGTAGCTCAATAGGTAGAGCGCATCCTTGGTAAGATATGCCAAGGACCCAATGGACACCGGCCACACATTCTTTCCGACTCTCCCCCTGCCCTCTGGCCCCTCACTCAAAATCGGCGGAAAGTCTCTTCTACTAGCTGGCCCCAGGGGGGGCTTTACACTCCTCCCTCCCCTGACACTCCCGCACTTGTCAGTGCTCCGACACGGAAAAGCCGAAGGGGTTTACCCTCCGGCTTTTCTTCCTTGGCAAATGGATAATATTCCGGTTGGGCATGTGGTACAAACGTCAACCAGTAATTATTTTTGTCAGAATTGTTCCAGCTCCTGACCTTCGAGCCCCGGGGCCGCGCCCTTTGTCCCGGTTTGCGATGCAGGCAGGGACTTGCGTTCTTGCCGACCGCTCTTGCCAGGGAGGAACCCTTCCTTCCCCCTTCCGGCGTGCCTGTCCAGGTCCACCTTGAAGTAGGCGATGATTTGCTGGAGCATCTGGGCCTGTCTGGCCAAGTCCGAAGATGTGGCGGCCATCTCTTCGGATGCCGCGGCGTTTTGCTGCACCACGTTGTCCAACTGCTGCAGGGCCTGGTTGATCTGCATGGCTCCGGCGTTCTGTTCGTCACTGGCCTCGGAGATCTCCTGAATCAACTCGGCGGTCTCCTGGATGTTCGGCACGATCTGTTCGAGCATGCTGCCGGCCTCCTCGGCTACCTTGACGCTGGAGGAAGAGAGCGCACTAATCTCGGCTGCGGCCTGTCCAGAGCGTTCAGCCAGCTTGCGCACTTCCGAGGCCACTACAGCGAACCCCTTGCCGTGTTCACCGGCCCGGGCCGCTTCAATGGCCGCATTCAAGGCCAACAGATTGGTCTGGCGGGCAATTTCCTCGATTATAGAGATCTTATCCGCGATCTGGCGCATGGCCTTGACGGTTTCGCCCACGGCGCGGCCACCATGTTCGGCGTCCTGGGAGGCCTTTTGGGCTATGGACTTCGTCTTGTTGGCGTTTGTCGCATTGCCGTGGATATTGGAGGCCATCGCCTCCATGGACGAAGAGACTTCTTCCAGAGAGGCCGCTTGCTCCGTGGCGCCCTGCGACAGGGTCTGGGAGGTGCTGGAGAGCAGTTCGCTGCCCGATGCCACCTGTTCACTTCCGTCCAAGACCTGGGAGATAACCTCTGTGAGCCGGGAGGTCATGGTGTTGAGGGCGGACTGGATGGCCCCTATCTCGTCCGCGCGGTCCTCATCCACATAGCGCGTATAGTCGCCCTCCGCGACATGTCCCAAGAACCTGACCACCGTGCTCAGAGGATTCACCACGACTCGGTTGGTGAAAACCCAAATGATGGCGATAGCCGCTATGAGACAGATGACGATGGTCAGGGAGAACTGCCAAATGGTCTTATACACGGGGGCCATGATTTCGGATTGCTGAATCAAGCCGACGATTTTCCACCCAGTCTGTGGGGACGTGTGGACAACAGCCTGCACCGCTTTCCCCCCAATGGTCACTTCCGTAGTCCCCTGGTTCAGGTTGAAGAGGGTTTCATAACTCTTACCCAGTTCACCGACTTTCTTGAAGTTATGCTCGTTGTCCGAGGGGTCGGCCAAAATCACGCCGTCATCCTGGATAAGCATGACATATCCGGTCCTGCCGAGCTTGAGGCTTTTGACCAAATCAGAGAGTTTCTTGAGCGAAATATCCAACCCTACCACCGCGATTACCTTACCATTGACGATGACAGGCTGCATAATACCGGCCACGGCGTCTCCGGTGGTGGACATATAGGCCTTGGACATGGACGGTTTTTCGCCTGCGGCCACGGCCGTCCGATACCATGGGCGCTTACGCGGATCGTAACCCGGCGGTACGGTGCTTTCGGTCAAAGAGGAGATGAAGCAGCCCGCCTCGTTGCCCATATATATTTCCACATAGCTGGGGTGAGTCTTTTGAAGCCGCTGGAAGGGCGTGACCATGGCAAGCCCCACGGCATCGTCGGGATTGGGTGCTCCCTTGGTCCGCGCCGAGGTGCGCATGAAGGTAGTGGTCACTTGGTCCGCTTTGAGAACCACGGAATCCGAAGCCAACGCCGTAATGTTCATCCTGGTTTCATCAAGGAATTGACTGATGATGGTATCCACGAGCCCCAACTGCTTCGTCAGGAGAGCGTTGTTGGCCTCCATAGAGGCTTGGTATGTATTGGCTGCGACAATAGAGAACAGCGCCGCCCCCAACACCAGCAGAACAATGATAAAGGCAGAAATGGTCTTGGTTTTAATGGACATATTCACGACCTCTTTATTGTGTTGTGCTAGACATAGTCTATTTGAACTCCTACCACCGGACATAGTCCAGGAGATTCTACAGGTGGCATGTTAATTTTTCGCATCACCCAAGTAACCGGACGATGATGTGACAAGTTGCTTCCTTGAAGCGTTACGGATCGCCGACAAAAATACGCCTGTTATTTGATCTGAAAATACGCCGGAACGTCGCTATAACTCGATCGGTAGAGCGCTTCATTGGTAAGAATGAGGTAGACGGTCCAATCCCGTCCAGCAGCTCCACAGAGATAAAGAAAACCGCCCTTCTCTTCGAAGGGCGGTTCCTTTTTTACGGACGGGGCAGCTATATTTTTGTTTCGGAACTAGTCTTCCTAATACCTGTCGAACGCATCGTCCTCGGGCTCCGAATCGGATGCGGGCAAGGCGGCCCGGGCATACTCGGTCTGCCCCGCACCGCCAAGCTTGAAGAACGCCACCGTTCCCTTCAGAAGATTGGCCTGGCCGGAAAGTTCCGATGCCGTCGAAGACATTTCCTCCGAGGCTGCGGCTATCTGCTGAGTGACCTGATCCAACTGGTGGATTGCGTTGTTGATTCCCTCGGCCCCGGCCTGCTGTTCGTTGTTGGCGATTGTGATCTTCTGGATCAGATTGGCGGTATGCTTGATGTCAGGAACCATTTTCTCCAGCATCGAACCAGCCTCTTCAGCCACCTTCAGGCTTGAAATAGACAATTCGCTGATCTCGGCGGCCGCCATTCCCGATCGTTCGGCCAGCTTTCGCACCTCTGCCGCCACGACCGCGAACCCCTTGCCGTGTTCCCCCGCGCGCGCGGCTTCAATGGCCGCATTCAATGCCAACAAATTCGTCTGACGGGCTATTTCCTCCACTATGGATATTTTATCCGCAATTTCTTTCATCGCCTTTACAGTCTGGGCTACGGACTTCCCGCCACTCGTGGCGTCATCGGCAGAACGAAGAGCTATCTGCTCGGTTTCTTTTGTACTCTCTGCATTCTGACTAATATTGGAAAGCATCTCCTCCATAGAGGAAGCGACTTCCTCGACACTGGACGCCTGCTCCGTGGCGCCCTGGGCCAGGCTCTCGGCCGTGGAGGACAACTCCGAGGCCCCCGTGGCCACACTGTCCACGGCTTGGCGCACTTCGCCGACGATTTCCCGGAGTTTGGTTCCCATGTTCTGCAGATCCTGCCCCAACTGCGCCACTTCGTCCTTGCCCTTGGCCTCAATGGAATTCGTCAGATCTCCCTGAGCGACCATGCGGGTGACATCGCCGCATCGAACGATGGGAGCGGCCATGGAGTTGGCGAGCTTCCACCCAACCAACCCAAAAAGGATGGCTATCACGACGCCGATGATGACCGTATTCCGTATGGCTGCGGTCGAAGAGGCAACGATTTCATCATTCTGGATGAGGGCTATGTACTTCCAGCCGGTCTCCGGGGACACATAGACGCTGCCGAGCATGTCCACGCCGTCTATATCAAGTCCTTCCACGAATAGTTCCGAGGTTGAATTCAACTTTACGTAGGCCTCGGAAAGTTCACCCATTTTCTTGAACACCCGCTCTTTGTCCCGCGGGTCGGCCAAAATTGTCCCGTCGTCTTGGACGATCATGATATAGCCCGTCTTCCCGATCTTGATGCTAGCCGCAATCTCACTCAATTTCCCAAGGGAGATATCGACTGCGGCGACACCTAACAGTTGACCCTGATCGTCCTTAATCTTGGTCACCATCCCGATGTTGGGAACCCCCAGCGTCGTGATGTACGCCTTCAGCAACGTCGTATCCGTTTTCGAAGCAACTCCCTGTTCATACCATGGCCGCTTCCTCGGATCATACGAACTGCTGATCTCCTCATTGGGGGCGGCCGCGTACCCACCATCCTTCAATCCAGCGTACACGTATGCAAATTCGGAGTGACTGCGCATGAGCCTGTCGAACGCATTGAAAGCTTCCCTCTCCATGATGCCCATATTATCCCGCAGGGCAAAATACTTGCCCTCGGGCAATGTGAAAAATCGCGTCCAGTCGCCCAGTCCGTTTTTGACTGCCGGCATCGAAGCCACATACCTCGTGATATCGGCAGGACTCTTAAGCAACTGATTGACAAAACCGTCAATCACCAGAAGTTGTCCCCGGGAGGATGTTTTGAATGATTCCAAAACGGTCCCACGGATTTGCATCGCAACCATTACAGAAATGACTGTCACCGAAATAACGACTGGAAGAATGATCGAAAAAATGAACTTGGCTCTTATCTTCATGCGCCCTCCCTTGGGAATGATTCTGGGATATACATACCCAAATTAAATAGCAATTACTGTTATAATATAACCCTGCCCCCTCCATGCAGATCTTTCGAAATGCATCTCACAACCAAACGACTTACCTCGATTGTTGTTGGCTTTCGCCTTGGCTGTTCCGATTTTACCCCGACCAAATGATGAAAGCCCTCCGGCGAACCGACCAGGCCTCGACCCGTCATTTCATCAAAAACAGCCGGAACGCCGCTGTGCTTCAATCGTCAGAACGCGCCTTGGGTAAGGACGCGGTAGGCGGTTCAATCCCGCCCAGCAGCTCCATATAGGAAAAATCGCCTCTCGAATGAGAGGCGATTTCCTTTTTTTGTACTTTATGCCGAGGTCCCGACGGACATCAGCCACACCTTCTTTCCGCCCCTCTACCCTACTTTCAAAAATCTTCCTTTCCGGTCCCGTTGTCCACCTTCAGGGCGGCAGCTCTTGTTGGAAAGTAAGCGCTCGCCAGTCAGGGCGTCGCGGGCTACATCGAACTCGAATTACGAAGTAAATTTTTTTCCTGTTATTAAACATCGACCCCCTCCTTCAGACTTTTTACGTCCACCTTAAACTGTGACCCAATTTTTAGGCCTAATTCCTATCCCCGCCGGGTGCGGGCAAGGCCCACAATGGGCAGACGCCCACTCGAGCAGTTCCTGATCACAGCTCCGCTGTTCTCAGTAGGAGTTTACATTGGCCACTCGTGTAAAACAGATAAAAAGTAATTATTTTATGTCATTATAATTATTTTGTATCGTCTTCAACCAAGATTAAGATGTTTCCTTGACAGATGCGTATAGCAGCTATACATATTGCAGAAATAAAAATCTCAACGTCGCTTAATTGGCATTCGGTCTCGTCAGAAAGCCAATTAAGCCAATGCAGGCCAGGCCCGACAGGAGTAAACGGTAAGACGTCTTTGGCAACTATCGCTTGGCTAAAAACAGCTTTGGACGAAACCTGTCCCGGGACTGGACCACTCTGACAATTGCGGACCATCAGAAGATATCACCGTCAAATCCGGAACGAAGTACAAAATTCAACCACGCAGCCAAAACTACGGTTACGTAGAATGTCATTTGACTCTGTTCGTTATTACAGGAAGGAAGCAAAATGGCCCTATACGGCATAATGAACAATATGGCTCGGTTCAAACCACTCTCAACCCTATTGCTGGCCGGTTTCTTGCTCTTTGGATGCAACGGCGATGCGAATACGACAATGCCAGCATCAACTCGTCGCCAAGTCAGCACGGTCACAATGCACAGGCAGGAAGTCACGCTGACCATGGAGCTTTCCGGACGCACCACTCCCTTTCGCATAGCGGAGATTCGCCCGCGCCTCAGCGGGCTGATTCAGCGGCGCCTGTTCACGGAAGGTTCCGATGTCAAGGAAGGAGAGGTCCTCTATCTGATCGACCCCGCCCCCTTCCAGGCAGAGTACAACAACGCGCTTGCGGGGCTCAAGCAGGCACAGGCCCAACTCCAGTCCGTAGGCTCCAAGGCAGAACGCTACGAAAAACTTTTGAAGGCCAAAACCGTAAGCCAGCAGGATTACGATGATGCCGCCTCCGCCCTGAATGAACTCAACGCCAGGATCAGGTCGTTACAGGCATCCCTGGAAATCGCCCGCATCAACTTGGGATACACCAAAATCACCGCCCCCATTCCCGGCCGCATCGGCAAGTCTTCCGTCACGGACGGAGCCATTGTCACGGCCTATCAAAATACCGCCCTGACCTCCATCCAACAACTCGATCCCATTTATGTGGACGTCCCCCAGTCCACCACGGAGCTGCTGCGTATCCGGAACAATGTCGGCAAGGGGCAATTGAAATCGAATTCGCAGCAACCCCCGGTCCAACTTATCTTGGAAGACGGCACCCTTTATCCCCATGAAGGAAGATTGCAGTTCAGCGACGTCACGGTGGATCAGACCACCGGCACGGTAACCCTGCGGGCGATTTTCCCCAACCCGGACAAAACGCTGCTGCCCGGCATGTTCGTCAAGGCGGTGGTACAGGAAGGCGTTGAAAAACAAGCCCTCCTCGTTCCGCAACAAGGCGTGTCACGCGACCACCGCGGCGCGCCCTTCGCCATGATCGTCGATGAAGGAAGCAAGGTCCAACGACGGCCCTTGGTCCTGGACCGAGCCATTGGCGACAAATGGCTCGTGACCTCGGGCCTAGCCCCGGGAGACCAAGTGATAGTCGAAGGACTGCAACGGTTGCACCCGGGTATGGAGGTTACGGCCTCTCCCTTTGATTCGCCGAAAGACCCGTCTGCCGACGCACAGCCCCGACAGCAGAATCCGGGAGAATAATGATGCTGTCCAAATTCTTTCTTGATCGCCCTGTCTTCGCCTGGGTCATTGCCATCATCATGATGACCCTGGGCGCGCTCATGATCTACCTGATGCCGATCTCGCAATACCCGCCCATCGCTCCGCCTTCCATTGCTATCGAAGCCTTTTACACCGGTGCTTCGGCGGAAACCGTCGAGAACACGGTCACCCAGATCATCGAGCAGAAAATGACCGGCCTGGACAACATGCTCTACCTGACCGGCACGAGTTCCTCTTCCGGCCAGTCGCGGATCGAGTTGACCTTCGCCCCGGGCACCGACCCGGACCTGGCCTGGACCAAGGTGCAGAACAAACTGCAACTGGCGACGGCCAGCCTGCCCGATTCGGTGCAACGTTTCGGCATCAAGGTCAGCAAATCCACCCGGAACTACCTCATCGTGGTCGGCCTCATTTCAGAAGACGGCAGCATGAACAGCGAGGACCTGCGGGACTATGCCCAATCCAACCTGGAAAAGGTCCTGGCCAGGGTGCCCGGAGTGGGCGAAGTGGAAAGCTTCGGCACCCAGTACGCCATGCGCGTCTGGGTCAACCCGGACCGCCTCACCAACTACAGCCTGACCATGGAAGACGTCATCACAGCCCTGAAGACGTACAATGTCGAGGTGTCAGCCGGGCAATTGGGCGGGACCCCGGCCGAAAAAGGGCAGCGTATCAACGCTCCCATAGTGGTACAGCATCTATTGCAGACTCCGGAGGAATTCGCCTCCATCCCCATCCGCACCAATCAGGACGGTTCTATCATCCGCATCAGGGATGTCGCCCGCACCGAATTGGGAACAGAGCGCTACGACGTCTCGTCCAACTTCAACGGCGCGCCCTCGGCAGGCATGGCCATTCGCCAGGCCGCCGGGGCCAACGCTCTGGACACGGCCGACGCCATCAAGACGAAACTTGCGGAAATGAGCCGGTATTTCCCCCCTGGGATGAAGGTAGTCTATCCCTACGACACCACGCCCTTCACCGTGGTGGCCATTAACGAAGTGATCAAGACCCTGTTCGAGGCCGTGCTGCTGGTCTTTGTCATCATGTACGTCTTCATGGGAAGCATCCGGGCCACTCTGATTCCGACCATCGCCGTGCCGGTGGTGCTGTTGGGGACCTTCGCCGTGCTCGGAATCTTCGGTTTCTCCATCAATATGCTGACCATGTTCGCCATGGTCCTGGCCATCGGACTACTGGTGGATGACGCCATCGTCGTCGTCGAGAACGTGGAGCGGATCATGACGGAGGAAGGACTTTCCCCCCGAGAGGCCACGGCCAAATCCATGGACGAAATCACCAGCGCCCTGATCGGTATTGGGCTGGTGCTTTCGGCGGTCTTCGGCCCCATGGCCTTTTTCCAGGGATCCACAGGCGTGCTCTACCGGCAGTTTTCCGTCACCATCATCGCCTCCATGCTCCTTTCGGTGCTCGTGGCCCTGATCCTCACTCCGGTGCTGTGCGCGACCTTTCTCAAACCCGTGGAGAAAGGTCATGGCCCCGCAGTCAACGCGATCTTTTTCATGCGCCCCTTCTTCCGATGGTTTGAACGCAACTTCACCAGGATCAGAGGACTCTACATTGAAATCGTCCACCATTCCTTCTCCAAAAAGATCCGATACCTGATATTCTACGGCTTGCTCGTGTTGGCGGTGGGCTTTCTGTTCACGCACATGTCCACATCCTACATTCCCGATGAAGATCAGGGAATCCTGTTGATTCAGGCCACGCTTCCCTCGGGTTCCACCCTGGAGCAGACCGAAGCGGTCATGAACACGGTCGAAAAATACTTCATGGAACATGAGCAGGACGCGGTGAAGTCGGTCATGCCCGTTCCCGGCGTCTCCTTCGGAGGTCAAGGACAGAACATGGCCTTCGGATTCGTCAAGCTCAAGCCTTGGGAGGAACGCGACAATCCCTCTCTGTCGGTACCCAGCCTCGCGGGCAGGGCAATGCGATTCTTTTCCCAGATCAAAGAGGCCAGTGTCTACGCCTTTCCGCCGCCCCCAGTTGTGGAACTCGGCATGGCTTCGGGATTCGACTTTGAACTGCTGGACATGGGCGGCCTGGGGCACCAGAAGCTCATAGCGGCACGCAATCAGCTCCTGGGCATGGCCGCACAGGACCCCCGGCTGACCCGGGTCCGCCCCAACGGCATTGAGGACTCCCCGCAATACTACGTCGATGTGGATTGGGAAAAGGCGGGAGCCTTGGGCGTGCCCATCTCCTCCATTCACACGACCCTGTCCGCCGCATTCGGCGGTTTCTACGTCAACGACTTCGTGCAGGCCGGACGGGTCAAGAAGGTTTACACCCAGGCCGATTCTCCCTACCGCATGTTGCCGACGGACCTGGAGAGACTTTATATCCGCAACAACAAGGGCAAAATGGTTCCCTTTTCCTCCTTCGCCGTTGGCCGGTGGGCAACGGGATCGCCGAAGCTCGAACGCTATAACGCCTTCCCGTCCATCAACATCTGGGGCGAGGCCGCGCCCGGCCACAGCACCGGCGAGGCCATGCAGGCCATGGAAGAAATCGTTCGCAAACTGCCGGAGGGAATCGGGTACGACTGGACGGGACTGTCCTATCAGGAACGCATGGCCACTTCCCAAGGCCCCATGCTCTATGCGGTCTCCATCTTCGTCATTTTCCTCTGCGTGGCCGCCCTGTACGAAAGCTGGACCATTCCTTTCGTCAACCTGCTGATGCTCCCGCTGGGCGTGTTAGGGGCCATCGTGGCCACCTCGTTGCGCGGTTTGCATAATGACGTCTACTTCCAGATCGGCTTCCTGACCACGCTGGGCCTTTCGACAAAGAACGCCATTTTGATCATCCAGTTCATCAAGGAACGCATGGGACATGGCGAAGGACTCATCGAAGCGACCCTGGGCGCGGTCAAAACCCGGTTCCGGCCGGTGATCATGACCTCCCTGGCCTTCTTCTTCGGCGTTCTGCCTTTGGCCATCAACACGGGAGCCGGCGCCGGAGCCATGAACGCCATCGGCACGGCGGTCTGCGGCGGTATGATTTCCGCCACGTTCATCGACCTTATATTCATCCCCATGTTCTTTGTGATGATCTACGGCATGTTCAAGAAGAAGAATCCATCCGGATAGGCGGAAAAACAAAATAGGCATGAACGAATCCGCCCGGAAGTGGCCCGCTTGCTGGGCGGTTCAATCCCGGCCAGCAACTCCATATATCAAAACCGCTGATCAAAAGATCAGCGGTTTTTTCTTTTTGGACCCATTCCGCCGAAATCCCGAAACCCAATTCGGATATCATCCCGGTTAGCCGTTAAGACAAAAGGGCAGTGAGCTGCCGTCGATTATCTTATAAAATTAAATGTATTAGTAACATCCATGCCGCGTTGCAAAGCCAATATGAAGTTTCAGCTCGGCCGTACCCGAGCATAGCCATGTGACCACAGGAAAATTTTCACCATGGATATTCAACGTCTCCGCCGAGAAGGTCGATGTAGCGGCATGCGTCGGGACCACTTGGATCGCCGGGGGGAGTGACCGGCACGATCGAGCTTTTGGCGCAGAGCCTGCGCACCGGAGGAATCATCCTCATCGGCGAGCCCTACTGGCGTCGATTCCCGCCGACGGAAGCTGTCGCCAGGGGATGTCTCGCCAACTCGATCTCCGACTTCCTCATGCTTCCCAAACTGACCTCGGAACCGAAACGCTACGCAACGTATACGCATGAATATCTAGGTTGGGGCGTGTTCGCGCCGATGCCCCGTTAAGACCTTGCCCCCTTCCCCCGGCACGAGCTCACAGGTTTTGAGCGGAAACCGTTGCAATACCCTCTCGCCGGGCGGCGACAATCCCGGAGAGCACGCCCGGGGCGGACGCTGGCACGGCAAAAAGCGCCAGCCCCTCGCGGAATGACGCTTTTTGTAACCAACGCAACGAAATCTCAACCCGTTCCGTCGAGTATGGTGCCCGTATCGCGAATGATGAGGTCGGCCAGGAGTTGTTCCAGGGAATAGTCCTGATCCGAAGGCTTGCGCAACTGGGCGGCCTGGTCCAGAAGCTGTGCCTGGCTTTCGAGGCTGATTTGCTGGGACTGGAGGCTGTCCGCCTTGCCCTCGTACATGTCCTGAATAGCGGACATCTCGCTTTGCAAGGACTGAACGTAGCCGAGTTGGGTGGCCCGGGTGCCGGAATCCCCGAGGTCCGCGCCGGTCAGGTCGGTCCAGGCCACGCCGCTGGACGGCGTGTCCACGGAATGGAAGGTGATGTTGAATCCGCCGTTCTTGCTCGACTGGATGTAGACGTTGCCGTTGGCGTCGATCTGGTCCGTGCCCCACTGGGAGGAGTCGAGCAACGCAATGCCGTTGAAGTCCGAATTGGAGACGATCCCGGAGATCTTGTCCCGCAGGGCGTCGAAATCGCTCTGGACCACGGAGCTCGTGCCGTCCAACTCGTTGGAGTTGATCCGGTCGATCATGTCTTCCATGTCGTTCAGGGCGTCCGTGATGGTCGCCATGTCGGTCTGGGCCACGCCCATCATGGCCGCCGCCTCGCCCACGTTGCTCGCGGCCTGGCGTACGGCGGCCGCGTCGCCGCGCAACTGGCCGCTGATAGCCTCTTCGAAGGGATTGGAAAAGGTGGCCGCCCGGACGGGTTCCCCTAGGACCAGGCTGCGCAGGTTCCGGCCCACGGTCGAAGAGCCGAACAACTGATTGGTCAGCATATCCTGCTGCAACAACTGCAACGAGTAGTCGTAGATAAAACTTTTCTCGATGTCGGTCAGGGCCATGCCGTCTCCCGGTGGTTGCAATGCACCGTATGCGTTATCGGCAGCCCCGCCTGAATCTTTAGGGTCGATAAACGACGCCCGCAGCCCAAATGTCGCGGGGAACAAAAAAGGGCCGGCGCGCGCCGGCCCATGGAGAAAGGAGGCCCCCTTAAAAGGGATTTATTGAACGAACTCGGCCATCTTGGCGAAGACCGGGTGACCGCTGTCGTAGCGCTCGACGATAAGCACGTCCTCCAGCTTGTCCACCTGCTTGATCATCTGGTCCAGGCGGTCGTCCGCGTTCACCAGAAGCCATATCTTGCTGGTTCCGCCCCCGTTGACCGGCATGCAGGCGATGCCTTCGACATTGTAGGCCCGGCGCGCGAACAGGCCGCAAATGTGGGACATGACGCCGGGGTGGTTGTTCACGGACAACTCGATGACGGTCTGTTTACACATGAATCTCACCTCCGATCATTTGGGAATTGGCCGCCCCTGGGGCCACCATGGGATAGACGGGCTCGTCCGGACCAACGGGCACGTGGATGAGCGCCGGACCGGGCTCGGCCAGGGCCTGGGCCAGAGTCGCCTCCGGATCTTCGCAATTGCCCAGGTCATAGGCCCTAATCCCAAAGCCTTCGGCAATTTTCAAGAAGTCCACGCACTTGCAATAGCCAGACGCCACATACCGCTTGCCGTAGAAAAGGTCCTGCTGCTGACGGACCAGCCCCAGCACGTTATTGTTGGTCAGGATAATCTTGATCGGGATGTCGTATTCGGCGGCCGTGGCCAAATCTTGGATATTCATCATCAGGGAACCGTCGCCGGAAAAGCACAAGACCGGATTGTCCGGGGCGGCCAGGGCCGCGCCCAGAGCGGCGGGCATGCCGAAGCCCATGGTCCCCAAGCCGCCTGAAGTCAACCAGTGCCGAGGCTGCGTGAAGGGATAAACTTGAGCGGTACGCATCTGGTGCTGGCCCACGTCGGTACAGACGATGGCCTGGTCCCCGGTCAGTTCGGCGGCCTTGAGAATGACGCCGTAAGCCGAAGTCGGATCGTCCGCTCCGGGCACAAGCATGGGGTGCGCCATCTTCAGGGCCGCGACACGACTCTTCCACCCGGCCCGGTCCTTGCGCTCGATATGCGGCAGGATCGCCTCGAACACATCGGCCACGTCGCCCCGGACCGTGGCGTGGGCGGTCTTGATTTTGTCCAGCTCGCTCGGGTCGATGTCCATATGGATGATCTTGGCCTGGGGACAGAACTCCGAGACCTTGCCCGTGGCCCGGTCGTCGAAACGCACGCCCACGGCGATGAGCAGGTCGCATTCCTCCAGCGCCAGATTGGTATAGCGCGCCGCGTGCATGCCGAGCATGCCAAGGTTGAGGGGGTGGCCCGTGGGAATGGAGCCCAACCCCATGAGAGTCATGACCGCGGGAATGGAGCCCTTCTCGGCCATGGCCACAGCCTGACGCGTGGAATCGGACTGGATCACGCCCCCCCCCAGATAGAGGATGGGCCGCTTGGCCCGGTTGATCATGGTCGCCGCGTGCTCGATTTCGCCGTGGAACAGCTCGGGAGTGACATCCGGGACGCCTGGCTCGGGCCATTCGTCAAACTCCACTTCAGCCATCTGCACATCCTTGGGCACGTCAATGACCACCGGCCCGGGACGGCCGCTTGCCGCGATGCGGAAGGCGTCCGGGATGACTTGAAGCAGGTCCTCGGCGGACCGGACCAGGAAATTGTGCTTGGTGATGGGCACGGACAGGCCGTAGGTGTCCACCTCCTGGAAGGCGTCGGTGCCGATCATCGAGAGGGGCACCTGGCCGGTGATGCAGATGATCGGAATGGAGTCGAGCTTGGCATCGGCGATGGCGGTCAGGGTGTTCGTCGCGCCCGGCCCGGAGGTGGCGAAGAAAACCGCGGGCTTGCCCGAAACCCGGGCCATCCCCTGGGCGATGAACCCGGCACCCTGTTCATGCCGGGTCAGAATGTGTTTGATGTTGTCGTTCTTTCCCATGGCGTCGTAAAGCGGCAGATTCGCCCCGCCCGGGATGCCGGCAATGGTCCGCACACCTTGCCGCTCCAGCAATTTGATGATGACTTCCGCACCTGACATTTTCATTAGAACCTCCTGTGAGCCCCGCATCCGGTGGGAATAAAAGAAAAACCCCCACCGGTTCGCACCGACGGGGGTTATGGAATTCGAGTGTACCTATCCCGCTATGGCGCGTCCCTATGAACACCACCTACTACTACGTCCACAACGACGCATACGCTGGCCACGGATAGGCTGGCGGGAATGATGGAGATGGTATTGGTAACGCGCAACATGGAAAGTTCCTTTTGTACTTACAGATTTTGGTTAGTCCTGCCAAAACGAAAGGTCAAGCACTTTCTCCAAAGAAACTTGCCTTCCCGCACACCGCCGCATATTGTGCCCCGAAATAAAATAGGAGCTCAACATGCGCATACTCTTGATCCTGGCCCATCCCGATCCAGACAGCTTCAACCACGCCCTGGCGGCTGAGGCGAAAAAGACTCTTGAGGGCAACGGCCACGAGACGATCTTCCACGACCTCTGCGCCGAGAGCTTCGATCCCCTGCTCCCCGCCGGGGAAATTCCGCGCGGAGCCGTGCTTCCGGAAACCCTGGCCCGCCATTGCGAAGAGGCGGCCCGGGCGGACGGCATCATCGTTGTTCATCCCAATTGGTGGGGCATGCCCCCAGCCGTCCTGACCGGTTGGGTGGACCGAGTCATGCGGCCCGGCACGGCCTACGAATTCGTGGGAGAAGACGGTGAAGAGGGCGTGCCCACCGGCCTGCTCAAGGCGGACCGGGCCATCGTCTTCAACACCTCGAACACCGAGGGGGGACGCGAGGACAGTATCTTCGGCGACCCCCTGGAGCGCATCTGGAAAGACTGCGTCTTCGGCCTATGTGGGGTGACGGACGTGACCCGGCGCGTATTCCGCACCATCTGCACTTCCACCCTGGAGGAGCGGCGCGGCTGGCTGGACGAGGCGGCCCGAATCGTGGCCGAGACCTTCCCGCCCGAAGCGTAATCGCCCCGGTCTAGAGCCGATCCACGACGAGCCACAGGGCAGCGGCCCCGACAAACATCCTGACCACGTGGCCGACATTGAAATGATACCCCCAGTTGATGGAGAACATGAGCACCACGGCGGCAATAAAACCGACCAGGATGCATTTCCGCCAAATATTCAACCGCAACAGATTCATGCATACCTCGAAAAGGGGTTGCGACGCGTCGCAACCCCTTTGTTGTTGTTATTGGGCAGCCCTATTTCTTGGCGGGCTTGCCTTTGGCCGCCTTTCCAGCGGCGGGTTTCTTGTCGTCATTATCCTTGCCGAAGGCGGCCAGCTTGTCGGCCAGGCCGCGCAGCTTGTCGTCCACCAGCTTGTTGATGGTCTTGGCCGGATAGGTGCCGTCCGCTTTGCGCACGCCCGCCTTCATGCCAGTCAGGATCTCGATGCCTTCGTCGATGGTCTTCACGGCCCAGATGTGGAACCTGCCCGCCTTGACCGCCTCGACGACCTCGTCGCGAAGCATCAGATCCTTGACGTTGGGGTATGGAATCATGACGCCCTGCTTGCCGTTCAGGCCAGCATGCTTGCAGCACAAGAAGAATCCCTCGATCTTCTGGTTCACCCCGCCGATGGGCTGGACCTCTCCGTACTGGTTCACGGAGCCGGTGACCGCGACATATTGGCGGATGGGCACCCCGGACAGGCTCGACAACAGGGCATAAAGCTCCGTGGACGAGGCCGAATCGCCGTCGATGCCGCCGTAGGATTGCTCGAAGGCGATGCTGGCCGCCAGGGACAAGGGCTTGTCCTGGGCGAACCGGCTGCGCAGGAAGCCGGACAGGATGAGCATGCCCTTGTTGTGCGTGGGGCCGGACATGTCCGCTTCGCGCTCGATGTTGATGATCCCTTCCTTGCCCAACGACGTAACCGCCGTGATTCTTGAAGGCTTGCCGAACATGTAGTCACCCAGGGAATATACGGCCAAGCCGTTGACCTGGCCCGCGACCTCGCCGTCCGTGTCCACGAACAAACTGCCCCGGTCGATCATCTCCTGGATGCGCTCCTCCACCTGGTTGGAGCGGTATATCTTGGCCTCGATGGCCTCCTTGACATGCTCGCCGGAGACGACCTCGGCTCCGGACAGGCCCGCGAAATAGTCGGCCTCGCTCAAGAGGTCGCCCAAGCCGGGGAAGGCCGTGGTGATTTTCTCCTGACGGCCCGCCCAACGGACGCCCTCCTCCAGGATGGCGGCCACTCCGCTGCGGTCGAAAGGCTTGAGCCCGTCGCGCTCCACCTCGCTTCGCACGAACCGGGCCACCTGAAGCACCGAGTCGTCGGTCACATCCATACTCGACTCGTAGTCGGCCCGGACCTTGAATATCTTGGGCACATCCTCGTCATAGTTGCGCAGCAGCGCGTAAAGATACGGGCTGCCGAGAACCACGACCTTGACGGCCATGTCGATGGGTTCGGGCTTGAGGCCCGTGGCGCTGATGAAATAGTACGGATCGAAGGTCTCGATCTCGATCTTCTCGGTCTTCAAGGCCCGCTTCAGCGTCTGCCAAACCCCCGGTTCCATGATGGCGTCCATGAGGTTGATGACCAGGTAGCCGCCATTGGCCTTGACGAAGGAGCCCGCCTTGATCTTGGTGTAGTCCGTGTGCCAGCCGCCCATGCGGTCCATAACCCGCTCGATGGAGCCGAACAGATTGCGGTAGGTGGGATAGGACTCCACAATGACCGGCGGCCCCTGGGTATCCGCATTGTCCACCAGGAGGTTGACCTGGTACGGCTGGAAGACGATTTCGGGCGAGGGGCCTGCCATCATCATGCCCGGAATCGGGCCGGGCTGGCCCGGGCCGCCCAGCGACTTGATGGCGTCCAGGTCCTCGACCATGTTATCGAGCACGGAATCCAGGTACTTGGAGATTCTTTCGTCGGCATAGGCCTCGCGCACCGGCTTGAGGAACTCCTGGGCCTGGGCCAGAAACATGAGCCGGTCCACCTCGCGGTGCTTTTCGCCGACCTCCTTTTGCAGTTCCTTGAGCTCCTGGACAATATGGTCGATCTCCTCCTTGAGCTCCAGCCGCTTGTCGCGCAGCCGCTCATACTCGTCGCGGGGAAAACGGCCTTTGTCCACCAGTTCCTCAAGCTCGATCATGCGCTTGGGTTCACCGTCCACCAACGGGACCACGTCGGGCCGCTGGATGGGGCCCATCTGCATGCGCACCACTACCAGCCCGGTGTCCTTGACCCGGTCTTCAATGGCCTTGTAGAAGCCCATGACCTTTTTTTCATGGGCCTCGGCGATCTCGTTCTTGCGGGCGATGTATTCCTCGCTCTCGAAAAGCTGCGGAACCTCGCGTTTGATGTCGTCCAGGAACTTCTGCATGTCCTTCTTGAAACGGTCGCCCTGCCCCGGCTCGAAGCGAAGCATGATGGGCGCCTCCGGGTGCTTGAAGTTGTTCACGTAACACAGGTCGTTGGGAGTCGCGCGGCCATCGCCCATCTCGGCAAGGAGCTTGCGCACCGTGGACAACCGCCCCAGCCCAGGCTGGCCCGTGACGAAAATATTGTATCCTTTCTTGCCCATGCCCATGCCGAAGCGGAAAGCCTCCACGCCTCGCTTCTGGCCGATGATATCCTTCTGGGGCTCCAGATCATCCGTCGTGTTCATAGGCAGTTGATCGGGACCCGGAGTCCACTTGAGCTTCTCGACGGGCACTTCGAACGTAGTGTTTTTCTTGGTCATGAATCCGTCTCCGTAGGTTATTTCCGGGAAATTGCGATTCGTTGTCCGGACGGGGTCGCACATTTGGGCAACCTGATCACCAACACGCCGTCATCGAACTCGGCCCTGACGGCGTCGGTCTCGATACGGCACGGAAGCCGAAGTTCCTTATGGAAGCTGCGGGTGCTTCGATGTCCGGGGCCGGACTCGCGGGTCTCCGCGATGATGGAAAGCTGTCGTTCCATCACCGTGACATGCACATCGTCCGGGTCCATGTTGCCCAATTCGAGCCGAACCACCAGAGTCTCGCCCTCTTCTTCAAGAGTGAGATCACCCGTCATGCGGCAAAACATGGACGGCAGATTGAAGTCGGCGCACAGATCATCGAAAAGCCGGTCCACGTCGCTGCGCATGCGCGTGATTTCGTTGCGGCTCCATCGTTTCAAATCAGCCATTGACGCTAACCCTCCTTTGCGAATCGCTCGTCAACGCAAATCCTGGAACTTTGCAATACCGTTCCACGGTACATCACACGCGGCAAAAAAAACAAGGGCCTGACGATGGTTCGTCAAGCCCCATTAACGACGGAATGAAATCCGCTCGCTAAAGGCTGCGAAAAAGGTTGGACACGGCCAGAATGACAAACCCCGCGGAGACGAGCCAAAAGGGCCGGATCAAGTTTTCCAGGATCGGGATGGACATGACGTCGAGCTGGATCAGTATGCCGAGAAGGCCGACAATCACGCCGACGATCCAGGTGAGCAATTGCGGTGCGCTGAGATTCATGGGGAAAAGCTCCAGTGATTGAAACAAGAAGATGAGGTTAAATTATTTGAAATCATTGACGAAATATTCAGCTTCTTCAAAAGGAAGCGGCCGTGAATACAGATAGCCCTGACCGTAATCGCATTGCAGTGAATAAAGCAAGTCCCTTTGCCGCTCCGTCTCGATGCCCTCGGCCACGACCCGCAGCCGCAGGGAGTGGGCCATATTCACGATGGCCCGGATGATCTCGATGTTCTCCGGGGTGGATTCCATGCGCTGGACGAAGCTCAGGTCAATCTTGAGCTGGTCCGTCGGGAACCGCTGCAAATAACTCATGGATGAATACCCGGTGCCAAAGTCGTCGATGGACAGCAGGATGCCGAGGCTCTTCAATGACTTGAGTTGATTGACCGACTTCATCGCATCAAGCATGACCACGGTCTCGGTGATTTCGAGCTTAAGCCTGTCGGGCCGCAGCCCGGACCGTTTCAAGATGCGCTCCACGTCGTCCGACAACGTGCTCTCGGCGAACTGCTTGGCCGAGATGTTCACGGCAATGGTCAAACTTTCCGTCGCCGGATACTTGACGGTCCACGACTGCATGGCCGTGCATGCCTCTTCCAGGATCTGGGAACCGAGGACCACGATCTGCCCGGTCTCCTCGGCCACGGGGATGAATTCTCCGGGACCGACCACCCCTCGCTCGGGGTGGTTCCAGCGAGCCAGGGCCTCGAACCCGTACAGGCTGCCGTAGGCCAGGTTGACGATGGGCTGGTAATGGGCCGAGAACTCTCGGGCCTCCAGGGCGCGGTTAAGGGCGTTCTCCATGGCCAGGACGTTAATCAACCCCTCGCGCATGCGTTTATCATAGGCGGTAATCCGATTCTTGCCCTCCTCCTTGGCCGCATTCATGGCCACCTGGGCATTGTGCACGATCTCTTCGGCGTCGAGAGCCGCGTCGGATCCGATGTCGTAGCCGATGCTGGCGGACAGGGAGAAGGGAATGCCCTCCACGTCCACCGGTTGCTTGAAGGAATCGAAGACCTTGCGGATGACGGTTCGGACCTCGCTCCGCCTGGGGATATCCTCAAGGAGCACGCCGAATTCGTCGCTGCCGAACCGGGCCACGGTGTCGATGGAGCGGACCGTTTGCTGAAGCTTGACCCCGAGGCGGATCATGAGCTTGTCGCCGACGCTGTGCCCGTAGTGGTCGTTGACCGCCTGGAAACGGTCCATGTTGATGAAGAGGACCGCGAAATGTTCGCCGGTACGCGAGCACCGCTCGGCCGCCCGATTAAGCCGCTCCAGAAAGAGCGCCCGGTTGGGCAGGCCGGTCAGGGGATCATGGATGGCGCTGTGCTTGAGTTTGCTC
The DNA here is from genome assembly GCF_017351175.1 of Desulfovibrio sp. Huiquan2017. Classification (NCBI taxonomy): domain Bacteria; kingdom Pseudomonadati; phylum Thermodesulfobacteriota; class Desulfovibrionia; order Desulfovibrionales; family Desulfovibrionaceae; genus Desulfovibrio; species Desulfovibrio sp. Huiquan2017. The sequence goes on from NZ_JAFMPN010000009.1 coordinate 25,847, forward strand.
TCAATAAGCTTGCGGCCGGTAATGTCGCGCATACTCAGCCGAAGGCCCAGGGGCTCGCCATTGTCGGAAAAAATGGAATGCCGGACCAGACTCAGCCATTTGGTCTTGGCGTTGACATCGCTGATGCGGAAGTCGAGGCTCTCCTCGTCGCCCACGGTGTCGTCGCGCATGAACTGGATCCACTTATTCAGATCCTCGCGATGCACGATGCGCTGCATCAGATCCGGATCGTCGAGAAACCGCTGGGGCGGATACCCGCTGATCCGTTCACAGGACGGCGAGATGTAGCGAAGCCTACCGTCCGGGCCGATCCAGCTCTCCCAGTCGTAATTGTAGTCCGCGACCAGCCGGTAGCGCTGCTCGGACTGGGCCAGGGCCGCGCGGGAGGCTTCGAGTTCCGCCACCGTGGTCTCAAGCCGCCGGGAGGTCTCCATGAGGGAGCGCTTGTTCCGGTGCATTTCGGCGAATATGTTGGTCTTGCCGCGCAGGATCTCCGGCTCCACCGGCTTGAACAGATAGTCCACCGCGCCCAATTCGTAGCCGCGGAAGACGTGTCGCTGCTCCTTGCTGATGGCAGTGATGAAGATGATCGGGATGTTCCGGGAGGCTTCTGAACTCCGCAGTCTTTCAGCCAGTTCAAAGCCGTCCATGCCGGGCATCATCACATCCAGCAAGGCCACGGCGAAATCGTGGTCCGGGAGCATCTTGAGCGCCTCCGCCCCGGATGTGGCCATCAACAGATTGAGGTCCTGCCCACGCAGAATGCCCTCCACCAATTTGAGGTTGATCCGTTCATCGTCCACCACGAGAACATCTACTCTCTCATTCATTTCAATTCCTTATTCAACACGAAGCGGCTTATACACCCTTCTTCCGAGGGAATCATATCCCGGACTTCTCCGAAATGATGTTATAAAATGTGTGATTGAAAAACCATTTTATTGGAATCGTTGGCTCTTTGCGTTATACTTCGGCGCGGTTCGACATGCCGGAAACAGCACTTGCACAGATTGTTTTCCGCTACACAGATAGGAGAATCTTATGTCCGACAAATTGAAACAATTCAAGCAAACCCTTGACGAACACCACCAGTGGCCATGTCCCTATGTCTACAAGTTCATCGTCCCGGCCGAAAGCCTCGACCGATTCAAGCAGGTGTTCGCTGCGGAAAAACTGGAATACCGGCAATCCAGGACCGGGAAATATACCAGTGTGACAATAACTTCGACAATGTGTTCCGCCGACGAGGTCATGGCCGTTTATGAAAAGGCGGCCCAAGTCCCGGGAGTCATGTCCCTTTAATTGACTCTCAAACCTTTACAGCCGCGACGCAGAGACTTACTGTACACAAATGTTATCGTATCACACTTGTTACACCTGTTCATATAAACTCAGCTATTTCCGGAGATAATATGTGGGAATACACCGACAAAGTTAAGGATCATTTCCTGAATCCCCGCAACGCGGGCACCATTGAGGACGCGGACGGGATCGGCGAAGTGGGCTCCCTGGCCTGCGGCGACGCCCTGACCCTATACATCAAGGTCGGCGACGACGGCAGGATCACCGACGCCAAATTCCAGACCTTCGGCTGCGCCAGCGCCATTGCGTCCAGTTCCGCCCTGACCGAGCTGATCATCGGCAAGACCGTGGAGGAAGCGGAAAAAATTACCAACAAGGACATCGCTCAATATCTGGGCGGCCTGCCGCGCGAGAAGATGCACTGCTCCGTCATGGGCCAGGAGGCCCTGGAACAGGCCATCAAGAATATGCGCGGCGAAGCCCCGTCCAAGGCGGAGCATTCCCATGAAGGCGAACTCATCTGCGAATGCTTCGGCGTCTTCGATGAGGAGATTCTCCAGGCCATCAAGGAAAACGATCTCAAGACCGTGGAGGACGTGACCAACTTCACCAAGGCCGGCGGGGGCTGCGGCAAATGCATCCCGGACATCGAACGGCTTCTGGCCGAGGCCCGCGGCGAGGGCGTTTGCCCCGCGCCGTCGGCGGAGCCCGCCTTCCCGGCCCAGGGCATGACCAACATCCAGCGCATGCACCTCATCGAGCGGGTCATCGACGAGGATGTCCGGCCCAAGCTCAAGGCGGACGGCGGCAACATCGAACTGGTGGACATCGACCGCGACATCGTGGTGATCCGCTTCCTGGGCATGTGCTCGGGCTGCCCGTCCAGCCGGGCGACCCTCGAAGGACTGGTGGAAACCGCCCTCAGGGAAAAGGTCGATCCCGGCCTGAAGGTACGGGAGGGGTAAGACATGAAAACCATCTATCTCGACAACAACGCCACCACCCAGGTGGATCCGGCAGTGTTCGAGGCCATGCGGCCTTATTTCACCGAATTGTACGGCAACCCCTCCTCCATGCACCGCTTCGGCGGCCAAGTGGGGGTGACGTTGAAGGAAGCCCGCGCCTCGGTGGCCTCCCTGCTCGGCTGCGAGCCCGAGGAGATCATCTTCACCTCCTGCGGGTCCGAATCCGACAACACGGCCATCCGATCGGCCCTGAACGCCCGGCCCGACCGGCGACACATCATCACCACCGCCGTGGAGCACCCGGCCATCCTGAGCCTGTGCAAATACCTGGAGAAAAAGGACGGTTACGAAGTCACCTACCTTTCCACCGATGAATACGGTCGTCTCGATCTCGAAGAATACAAGGCGGCCATCCGCCCGGACACGGCCATCATTTCGGTCATGTGGGCCAACAACGAGACCGGCAACATCTACCCCATCGAGGAAATGGCGAAGATCGCCAAGGAACACGACGTCATCTTCCACACCGACGCGGTTCAGGCCGTGGGCAAGGTGGACATCGACCTGTCGAAGATTCCGGTGGATATGCTCTCCCTGTCCGGCCATAAGCTGCACGCGCCCAAGGGCGTGGGCGCCCTGTTCGTGCGCAAGCGCCTGCCCTTCCGCCCGTTCCTCATCGGCGGGCACCAGGAGCGCAGCCGCCGCGCGGGCACCGAGAACACCACGGGCATCATCGCCCTGGGCAAGGCCTGCGAGCTGGCCCGTGAACACATGACCGAGGAAAACACCGAAGTGAAGCGGCTGCGCGACAAGTTGGAAAACGGCCTGCTCGCGTCCGTGCCGGACACCAAGCTCAACGGCGATCCGGAACACCGCCTGCCCAACACCACGAACATCTCCTTCGGCTACGTCGAGGGCGAAGCCATCCTGCTGATGATAGATCAGGTGGGCATCGCGGCCAGCTCCGGCTCGGCCTGCACTTCGGGCAGCCTTGAGCCGTCCCACGTGCTCCTGTCCATGGGCGTACCCTTCACCTTTGCCCACGGATCCATCCGATTCTCCCTGAGCCGGTTCAACACCGAGGAGGAGATCGACTTCGTGCTTGAGACCCTGCCGCCCATCATCGAAAACCTGCGCAAGCTCTCGCCGTTTTCGGCGGAAAAGCAGGCCCCGGCCTGCACCAAAAGCTTTACGGAGTAGCCATGAAGATCGCCGACAACATGACGGACCTCATCGGGCGCACCCCCTTGGTCCGCCTGAACCGGCTGACCGCCGGGCTCAAAGCCGAGGTGGTCGCCAAACTGGAATTCAACAACCCGTGCGGCTCGGTCAAGGACCGCATCGCCTGGAACATGGTCGAGACCGCCCTCAGGGACGGGACCATCGACGAAAACACGGTCCTGGTGGAGCCCACCTCCGGCAATACCGGCATCGGCCTGGCCTTCGTCTGCGCCGTCAAGGGGCTCAAGCTCATCCTGACCATGCCCGAATCCATGTCCATGGAGCGGCGCAAACTGCTCGGCGGCCTGGGCGCGGAACTGATCCTGACCCCGGCCGACGAAGGCATGAAGGGGGCCATCGAGCGGGCGCGGCGGATCGTCGAGGAGACGGACAACGCCTTCATGCCCATGCAGTTCGACAACCCGGCCAATCCCGAGGCCCACCGCCGGACCACGGGGCTGGAAATCTGGGAGGACACCGACGGCGAAGTGGACCTGTTCGTGGCCGGTGTGGGCACCGGCGGCACCTTGACCGGCGTGGCCGAAGTCCTCAAGGACAGGAAGCCCGGGGTCAAGGCCGTGGCCGTGGAACCCGACGCTTCCCCGGTCCTGTCCGGTGGCCAGCCCGGTCCCCACGCCATTCAGGGCATTGGCGCGGGCTTCGTGCCCAAAGCTCTGAACACGGAGATCATCGACGAGGTCGTCCGCATCACCAACGACGACGCCGTGGAGACCGCCAAGCGGCTCATGCGCGAGGAAGGCATCCTCTGCGGCATCTCGTCCGGGGCCAACTGCGCGGCGGCTCTCAAACTGGCCCGCCGCAAGGAAAACGCGGGCAAGATGATCGTGTTCATCGTCTGCGACACCGGTGAACGGTACCTGAGCACTCCACTCTTCAGCTAAAGGAGATTCCATGACCAGTGAAGACTACACGTTGGCGGATGTGGTCGCGCTCCTCGTGGAGTCCGGAGACAAAGGCCCTCGTTCGCACCGCAAGGCCAGCGAGGCGCCCATGCCCTCGGTGGAAATCCTGCGCGGGATCGTCGAGGACCTGCGTTGCGTCCTCTTCCCCGGCTATTTCGGCCCGTCCGAGATCACCCCGGACACCATGCCCTATTACATAGGCTCCACCCTGGACCAACTGGAACGCAAGCTCGCGGACCAGATCAACCGGGGCTATTGCTTCGTCTGCGACGCCACCACCACGGATCGGTGCAGCGACTGCGAGAAACGGGCCAAGGGCATCGCCAAGCGATTCATCACCAAGTTGCCCAAAATCCGGGAATACCTCCTGTCCGACGTGGAAGCGGCCTACGTGGGCGATCCCGCGGCCAAGACCCACGGGGAGACCATCTTCTGCTACCCCTCCATTCGGGCCCTGACCAACCACCGTATCGCCCACGAGCTGTACAAGCTCGGCGTGGACATCATCCCCCGGATCATCGGCGAGATGGCCCACTCGGACACGGGCATCGACATCCACCCGGGCGCGACCATCGGCAAGTCCTTCTTCATCGACCACGGCACCGGCACGGTCATTGGCGAGACCTGTATCATCGGCGACAACGTACGCGTGTACCAAGGCGTGACCCTGGGGGCCAAGAGCTTCCCCAAGGGCGATGACGAAATGCTCATCAAGGGCCTGCCTCGTCATCCCATCGTGGAGGACGACGTGATCATCTACGCCGGGGCGACCATCCTCGGACGCATCACCATCGGCCGGGAAGCGGTCGTCGGCGGCAACGTCTGGATCGTCCGCGACGTCCCGGCCGGGGCGCGAATCGTCCAGACCCGGGCCCTGGAACAATCCTTTGAGCACGGTTCCGGTATCTAATTTAAATAGAAAAAAACAAATAAAAAAGGAGGCATGGACATCCACGCCTCCTTTTTATTAATGTTTGACTTTAACTATTTCTCTAGTTCCCCGACCATGACCGCCACACTCTGCCCGGTGGGTGATTTGGCTTCCGGATTAATGGCCAGAACCTCTTTCCAGACCTTCGCGGCCGAAACCGGATCGTTCAGATCGTGGAGGTAGACGATGCCCATGTTGAACCGCGAAGTGATGTGCTTCGGGTCCAAGGCAGCGGCATGGCCCAATGCATCCACCGCCTTCCGGAATTGTTTGGTCCGCCGGTACATGACCCCCAGGTCGGACCAGACGTTGACCTCGGTGGGCCGCAGTTCCAGGGCGCGTTCATAGGCATTGACCGCCCGTGCGGGCAGGTTGTGGTCAAAACAAAAATTGCCCAGTTGAATCCACAGATCCGCATTGGTCGGATCAGCGGCGGCCCCGTTCTCCAAACTGGCCAGTGCTTCGGGATCGGCCGTATGCGGCACGGGCGACTCGGTGGGCACGGCCTGAGCGGACACGTTCATCCGCTGCTCCCGCTGCCCGACATAGAGCATGGTCACGGCATTGCCGATGAAGGCCCCGAGCAGTACGCCCAGGATCACCAGCATGATCGCCGAACTCCTTTTGACATACCCGTCCCGGGATTCGGCGGCATCGCCTTCTCGTTTGTTCACTCCCATCATATCTCCTGAGTCTTTTTTTCTCGTGGCGGACCTTGTCGTCCACTTGTAACAAAAACACGTTTCGCAAGCCGTGTAAACATTGTGCAAGTCCCCGCCCGGCCCGTGCAATGCTTGACTTCCGGTCCGGCTTATACCAATCTACGCCGTCTCACCAAAACGGCCACTATGCTCTAAAGAAATATACGGTTCCCGGAGGACTTGAAACCCATGAGCGACTACAAGAAAACTTTGCTCCTGCCCCAGACCACCTTCCCCATGAAGGCAAACCTCAAGCAGCGCGAGCCTGAAATGCTCAAGTTCTGGGAGGAAATCAAGGCCTACGATGAAATGGTCGCCGCCGGAGACGCCGACGACCGTTACGTGTTGCACGACGGCCCCCCCTATGCCAACGGCCATATTCACATGGGCACGGCCCTGAACAAGGTCCTCAAGGACATTATCGTCAAGTCCCGGAACATCCAGGGCCAGAAATCCGAATACGTGCCCGGCTGGGATTGCCACGGCCTGCCCATCGAACACAAGGTCGAGCAGGAACTGAAGAAGAAGAACAAAGAACTCGACACCCTGACCATTCGCAAGATCTGCCGCTCCTACGCCTCCAAGTGGCTGGACACCCAGCGCAAGGAATTCAAACGGTTGGGCGTGTTCGGCGTCTGGGACGATCCGTACATGACCATGAAGCCCGAATACGAGGCGGCCACCGCCCGGGAACTGGGCCGGTTCATGGAGCGCGGCGGCGTGGTCCGGGGCAAGAAGCCCATCTACTGGTGCTGCGACTGTCATACCGCCCTGGCCGAGGCCGAGGTGGAATACGAGGACCACACCTCCCCGTCCATCTACGTCCGCTTCCCCATGGCCGACGAGAATTTCAAGAAGGTCGCCGACATCGACGTCACCCGGCTGTACATCCTCATCTGGACCACCACCCCGTGGACCATCCCGGACAACATGGCCGTGGCCGTACACCCGGACTTCGACTACGTGCTGGTCGAAACGGGCGGCGACTACTATGTCTTGGCCGAGGCCCTGCTCGAATCCTGCGCAGCCAAATTCGGCTGGGAAACCTATGAGACCCTGGCCAATTTCCGCGGTGCCGATATCGAGGGCATGAAGGCCAAGCACCCCATCTACGACCGCGAATCCGCGGTGGTCCTGGCGGACTACGTCACCCTGGACACCGGCACCGGCTGCGTCCACACCGCACCGGGGCACGGCCGCGAGGACTTCGAGACCGGCCTGCGGTACGGCCTGGAAATCTATTCGCCCATGAACAATCGCGGTGAATTTCTGAAGGAAGTCGAATTTTTCGCCGGGTTGAACGTTTGGGAGGCCAACCCCAAGGTCATCGAGAAACTGACCGAGTTGGGCAACCTGATGGCCTCGGAAAAAATCACCCACTCCTACCCGCACTGTTGGCGCTGCAAGGAGCCGGTCATCTTCCGGGCCACCACCCAATGGTTCATCGGCATGGACGAGAACGACCTGCGCAAGCGCGCGCTCAAAGCCATCCGCAATGACGTGGAGTGGATCCCCTCCTGGGGCGAAGAACGCATCTACAGCATGGTCGAGAATCGGCCCGACTGGTGCATCTCCCGCCAACGCAACTGGGGCGTGCCCATCTCCGCGCTGATCTGCGAGGATTGCGACGAAACCTGGTTCGACGCCCAGTGGGTCTACGACCTCTGCGACAAGTACGCCAAGCACGAGACCGGCTGCGACTACTGGTTCGAGGCCCCGCTTGAAGAGATCGTGCCCAAGGGACTGACCTGCCCCAAATGCGGCGGGACCCACTGGCGGCGCGAGACCGACATCCTGGACGTGTGGTTCGACTCCGGCACCAGCTACGCCGCCGTGGTCGAGCAACGCAAGGAAACCCGCTTCCCGGCCGACCTGTACCTGGAGGGTTCGGACCAGCATCGCGGCTGGTTCCATTCCTCCCTGCTGGCCTCGGTGGGCACCCGTGACGTGCCGCCCTACAAGGCCGTGCTGACCCACGGCTACGTGGTTGACGCCGAGGGCCGCAAGATGTCCAAATCCATCGGCAACGTCCTCGCGCCCCAGGAAATCATCGACAAATTCGGCGCGGAAATCCTGCGCATGTGGGTCTCGGCCTCCAACTATCAGGAAGATATCCGCATCTCGGACGAGACCCTGAACCGCCTGGTGGACGCTTACCGCCGCATCCGCAACACTTGCCGCTATCTGCTGTCCAACCTGAGCGACTTCGACCCGGCCCACAAGGTGGATCCCGCCGACATGCTCCTCCTGGACCGTTACGCGCTCGACATGGTCGTGCGCCAGCACGATACCATCCGCACGGCATACCGCCGGTTCGAATTCCACAAGGTCTACCACACCCTGCACAATCTCTGCGTGGTCGATCTGTCCGCCTTCTACCTCGACATCATCAAGGACCGCCTTTACGTGGAGGAGCGGGACGGCCTCAAGCGCCGTTCGGCCCAAACCGTGCTCTGGCAGGTTCTGCTGATGCTTCTTGAGGATATGGCCCCAGTCCTGTCCTTCACCGCCGAGGAGGCCTTCCAAGACCTGCCCGAGGCCATCAAAAACGCCCTGCCCCAGAGCAAAACGGTCTTCGCCCTGCGATTCCAGCCCGAGCGGCCAGGACTCTCCGCCGACAAGCGCGCCCGATGGGAAAAGCTGGCCCTGATCCGGTCCGAGGTCAACAAGGCCATCGAGCCCAAGCGCAAAGACCGCGTCATTGGCAAGTCCCTGGACGCCCAGGTGACTCTCTACGCCGATGACGAGATCCGCCAGTTGGTCTCCACCGAAGCCATCGACCCGCGCGAGTTCTTCATCATCTCCAAGCTGGTCCTGGACAAGCCGGAGAATGCCCCGGCCGACGCCTATGTGGCCGAGGATATCGAGAATCTCAAGGTGGCCGTGGCCGCCGCACCGGGCGAAAAGTGCGAACGGTGCTGGCGCATCGCCGAGGACCTGGGCACAGACCCGGCCTATCCCGACGCCTGCCCGCGCTGCACGGCGGTCCTGAAGAAACTGGGTTAGAGGCCCATGAACCGATACAAGTTGGCAGGAGCCTGGGCGGCGGGCACCGTGGCGCTCGATCAAATCACGAAGCTCCTGGTGCACAACCTGATGCAGCCGTGGACCGGCCGGGAGATCATCCCCGGCCTGTTCAATCTGGTTCACGTCCTGAACAAGGGCGCGGCCTGGGGCTTTCTGGACGACGAGAACATCGATTGGCAGCGTCCCTTGTTCATCCTCATCTCCGTGGCCGCCGTGCTGATCATCGCCTATATGGTCAGACTGACCAGGGACGGGGACCGCTGGATGCTCTCCGGCCTGGGCATGATCGCGGGGGGAGCCGTTGGCAATGCCATCGACCGGATCTGGCTCGGCTCGGTCATCGACTTCCTGGACTTTTACGCGGGCAGCTACCACTGGCCCGCCTTCAACGTAGCCGACAGCGCCCTGACCGTGGGCGCGGGCTGCATCATCGTATCCACGCTGCTCAACCGCGGGAATGCCCGGAAGACATCCCGCCTTTCCTAAGGAGAACGCACCATGTTCGCAGACTTCTCGGCCCTGACCCCGACCCAGTGGGCCATCGTGCTGATCGCCGTCGGCGCCTGTTTCGCCTTCAGCGCCTGGTCCATCCTGGACGTCTGGAAGCGAAGCTTCGAATCCCCGACGGAAAAAAGCCTGTGGATGCAGATCTGCATTTTTATTCCCATTCTCGGCGCTCTGACGTATCTTTTCCTCGGCAGAAAAAGAGGGAGCTTGCAATGAAGATAAAAAAAGCCAGTATTTTCACAATTCTTCTGATTCTCCTAAGCCTGTCCGCCCTGGCCGGTTGCGCCAGCCGGACCGATGTGGAGGCCATGCAGTCCGACCGGCAGCAGGACCTCAACCGCATTCGTCAGCTTGAGGCCGAACTGGCCGAATCCAAGCAACAGCTCAAGGCGGAGATCGAAAAATCCAACGATCCTCTGCGTGAAAAATCCGCTGACATGTGGGCCGAAATCCAGTCCCTGCGCACCGAACTCGCCAAAATGCGCGGCGAGGTGGACAATCTGAACATCCGCATGGACCGCCAGGTGGGCGGAACCGACTCCGCCGTGACCGTGGACGCCCTGGCCAAACGGTTGTCCGAAGTGGAGTTCGCCATGGAAAATGAACTTCAAGTGGATCTGCCCAAAATCCGCACGGAGCGCGACGCCGCCACGGCCGCCGCAACCTCGGCAACCGCAACGGCGTCGGCCACGGCCCCGGCCGATGCGCCGGAAGATGCGGCCGCCGCCCAGACCGCCGGGACCACCCAGGCCGCGCCCCAGGCGCAGGCGGACACCGATCCGGCCAAGGCTCTCTACGACAAGGCCTACGCGTTGTACAAGGAAGGCAACTTTGAACGCGCCCGCTCCTACTGGGCCGAGTTCACCGACACGTTCAAGGGCCACGCCTTCACGCCCAGCGCGGTCTTCTGGCAGGGCCAGTGCTATTACATGCTCAAAGACTACGCCCGGGCCGTCATCCTCTATGAGGACGTCATCGAAAAGTACCAGAAGAGCTCAAAGTACAAGGCCGCCCTGCTGCGCTCCGGCTATTCCTGGGAACATCTGGGCAAACCCGAGCTGGCCAAGATGCGTTTTACGGAAATCATCAAGAAATTCCCCAAGTCCGTAGAGGCTACCCAGGCCAAACGGTCTCTGGATAAAATGAAATAATTGCGGCCGTCGCGCCGAACGTGCCATACAAAGGGCACTCAGGACAGTCCCATGCAAGAAGTCAAAAATGGTCTCAGGAAAATCGTCTATCTCTCCTTCCCCCCGGAGGTCTCCGGCAGGCCCGTGGTCTGCAACCTGCTGCGCAAGTTCGACCTGAGCTTCAACATCCTCAAGGCGGACATCTCCCCGCGTCACGAAGGAACCATGACCCTCGAAGTCTCGGGCCGGGAGGGCGAGTTTCACAAGGGCATCGGCTACCTCAAGGAAAACGGCGTGCGCATCACCCCTGTGGCGCACAAGATATTCCGCGACGAGGACACCTGCATCCACTGCGGAGTCTGCACGGCCATGTGTCCCACCGACGCCCTGACCCTGAACCGCGAGACCCTCAAAATCGTTTTCGACGTGGACAGATGTTCGGCCTGCGGCATGTGCACCCGCGTCTGTCCGGTCAAGTGTATGACGCTCGACCTGGACGAAAACGGCAGGCCCTAAAAACCCCAAGGGGGTCCCATGAGTGAAGAGAAACGCTCCTTCTCGCGCATACAGGTCCGGCTCAAGGCCCAGGCCCGCGTCATGCATTCCCTGGACTCGCCTCAGCTTTTCACCGGCGACGCCATGCCTCAGCCGGTCACCCGCGAGGACTTCCTCAATAAGAGCAAGCTCCCCGAGGAAGTGACCGGTTTTCTGGCGGAAATGGACCGCAAACTCGATCAGATCATCTCCATGCTCGGGCAGGACTCGGTCCGGACAGATTTTTCCATCCCCGTGGAGGTCATGGAGATCTCCGCCGCCGGCGTAAAATTCCGTTCCTCGGATCATTTCCAACCGGGCGACCCGCTTGAGCTGATCATCTATCTCAGCCAAGCCCCCCTGCGCCTGGCCGGCAGCAAGGGACGCATCCTGGATCAGGAACCCGACACCGGCCTGTACCGTTTCGAATTCGTGGATCTGCGCGGATCGGACATGGAGGCCATCGTACAGTTCGTTTTCAAGGAACAGCGCGAACAAATTCGCAATTCAAAAATGTAGTCTTCCCGGAGTATGTGCATGACCAGCAATGAAGAATTGGTTAGGGAACTGATGGACAAGGTCTCCGACGAGCTCGTGGGCACCCTCAAGGGCACCATCGCGGCCGCCGTAGAAAAGGAGATCGCCAGGAACCTGTCCAAGGCGTTGCTGGAAGGCGAATTCTACCGCAGGGTCAACGAAGATCTCCAGGGAGGTCTCAAGAAGATCTACCAGGAAGTCAAATTGGCTCGTGGCGGAACCGAGATCAAGTGCATCACCTCCGACATCGACCCCGAGGAGCTTTTCTCCGAAACTTCGGACCAACTGGACGCCGTGCTCAAGACCACGGAAAAAGCCGCCGTGGAGATCATCGACATCGTCGAAAAACTCCAGGACCTCCAGGGGTCCGTGGCCACCATCGTCAAAGGATTCGAATCCGGCGGCGTGACCCGCACGGATCGTGAAAAGCTCAAGGAGATCAACAACACGCTCGGCACGGACCTGTCCAACATCATGGTTTCCCTGAGCTTCCAGGATTTGACCGGACAGCGCATAAAGCGGATCATCAACTCCATCCGCCAGATCGAGCAAATCGTCCGCGAGGTCATGCTTTCCACCGGCCTGATGATCCGCCAGCGCGAGGCCGAACCGGAAAAAGATTTCGAGGCCCTGTCCAAAGAGGCCCGCACCCAGGCCACGTCCAAGCTCCAGGGACCTTCCGAGGGGACCAATCAGAACGACGTGGACGACCTGCTCGCCTCTCTCGGCCTGGATTAGGCCCGCCGAATCGTCAACAGAAAAGGCCGCTCCGGATATCCGGAGCGGCCTTTTTCGCGTTTCAGCCTGCCCTGCCGCTATCTGGCCGAAGGCAAGGACCTGTCGAGAAACACCGCAATGGCCTTGTTCATCCGCTCGTGAAACCGAGCCCGATCAAAGCCTTCGGGATCACTGGCTGGTGCGCCAACCGCCGCCTTCCGGTCCTCGGGGAACGGGGCGATAAAGGAAAAATGCCCTGCGTCCGGGACGACGACGAACTGTGGGGGGGACGGCAGGTTCTCCCTGATGAACTCAGCATTATATGGATGCCGCAGGACATCGTCCTTCCCGGCCTGAAAGAGCAACACCGGCACCGAGACTCCGGAAAGCGAGCCCGCGCCGTTAAAGATCACCCCCTGGGGGGCCAACAGGACCACGGCTCGCACTCTGGTATCCCGCAGGTTGTCAATTTCTGCGCCGCCCTGCCCGCCCCGCAGCTGTGACGGGGCACCCTCTCCAGGGCCGCAGAAGGCCACATCCTCGCTGTGCTCCGCACAGTACCGCCCGATGGCTCCGAGGTCGGGGATGCCTCCGGCCAACGCCAGGGCCGTATACCCGCCGGCGGAATGGCCGATGACCCCGATCCGGTTTGCATCGATGAAAGCGGCATACTCCGACTGATTCAGCAGCCAGTCCAGCACGGCGGAAACATGATGCGGCCGATTGATCCAATTGGCCCGGCTCCGCCCATCCGCATCATCCTTGTAGTTGTTCCTCGGATGCAAGAGAGAGACGACCACACATCCGCGTTCGGCCAGGTACATTGCCGTATCCCGATGGGCCATGTGGCTGCCGCCGAAACCGTGGGAGATGACAACCAGGAGATGTTTGCCCGGAATAATCCGGGAGTCCTTGGCCACTCGCAGCCGGAAAGGTCCTAACATGATTTCGGAGGCCTTTTCGTCGGTCGGATACCAGATCAGCCCGAGAATATCACTGTCCGTTGGAGCGTAGGGCACCGAGAACCGGCTCACCCCGACGGAATACTCAGGCCCGGTTTCCTGGGCCTGTGCCACGCCGACGAAGAACAAGGGGATGACCAAAATCCAGACGAGCCTGTGCACGCCAACCTCCCGGGATGAAGCGAACGAAAAAAATACCCCGCACCGGCTTGCCGGTACGGGGTTTGTTGTCAGTGAAGCAAGACTAGCCCGGCCAAGCCGAGGAGGACCAGGAAGCCCATGGAGTCCGTGATGGTCGTCAGGAAGATGCTCGACGCCTGGGCCGGATCGCGCCCCATCTCCTTGAGCACCAACGGGATGGACCCGCCGGCCAATGCTCCAAGGAGCATGTCCACCCACAAAGCGGCGCCCATGACCGAGGCCAGCAAAAACTTGTGTGTGGTCAGCAAAACCACGCAGAAGACCAGGATCGAGATGATCATCCCGTTCATGAATCCGATGCGCAGCTCGCGAAGCACGGCCAGCCAGGCGCGCTTGCGGTCGAAACGCTCCATGGCCAATTGACGGATCATGACCGCCAGGGCCTGCTGACCGGTATTGCCCGCCTGATTGGCGACCACGGGCATAAGCACGGCCAGCACCGCCATCTGGGTGATATTGCCTTCGAAAAGATGAACCACCCAGGCCGAGATGGCCGAAAAAATGACGTTGAGAATCAGCCAGGGCAGACGCATGCGCACGGAATATAGCCACGGGGAGTCCGTGGTCTCGTCCGCACCCGCGCCGACCATGGCCTGCATGTCCTCGCTGGCTTCTTCGTGAATGATGTCGATGACGTCATCGACCGTGACCACGCCGAGCAGCCGGTTGCCGAAATCGACCACGGGCAGGGCCAGAAAATTGTAGTGGGCGATGAGGTGGGCCACCTCTTCCTTGTCCACATTATAGCCCACGGTGATGAGGTTCTGGGTCTTGACCAGATCCTTCAGCGGGACGCCGCGCTTGGCCAACAGCAGGTCGCGCAAAGAAAGAACGCCCACCAGGCGGTCCTTCTTGTCCACCAGGTAGGCGTAGTACGGGATCTCCTTATCCTCGACCTCCTCGCGGATTTTGACCACGGCTTCGTCGGCATTCAGATCCTGGTCGAGAATGACCACCTCGGTGTTCATGACACCGCCTGCGGTATCCGGATCGAAGGTCAGCAGGGTCTTGAGTTCCGCGCGATCCTCGGCGGGGACGCGGCTGAGCAGGGCGTTCTGCAGATCATCGCTCAAGCCGTCCAGAAGGTCGGTGGCATCGTCCGGAGCCATCTCCTCGACGATGCGGGCGGCCAGGCCGCGGTTCAGGCTGCTGATGAGCGCTTTCTGGTCGAGGTCATCCATCTCCGCGATGGATTCGGCCGCATCCTTGATGGGCAGTTGCTTGATGAACTTGACCTGATCGGCAATATCCAGCCCTTCGATCGTCTCGGCGGCATCCGCAGGATGCTGCGATTCGAAGTCCACGGCCGCCACGCCGTCCAGTTCCTCCTCGGTCCGAGGGGTGTATTCCTCTTTCACGCTCATGCGCTGGATACCTAGCTCAAATCGAGCCTCAGGTCAAAGAAATCGGACTTCGACACCGTGATATTAATGTGAAATATTTCATCAACCAGTGCCCCTCTTGACGAAAGAACCCGCGCGCCTTACTTGCCAAGATCACCCTGCAACTATTATGGAAGAAACCATGCCTACCAACCTTTTCGACGATTTTTTCCAGGCCGAAGCCAGGATGTTCCTCCTGGCCACCATCCGCATAGCCCTGGCCGAGGACGGCTCGGACCTGACCAGCCAGGGACTGTTCACCGAATCCGACATGGCCCAGGCCATGATCGTGGCCAAACAGCAAACCGTGGTCGCCGGACTGCCGATCATCCCGCTCGTGCTTGAATTCGGCGGCCAGGAATGCCAGGTGCACCTCAACGTGGACGACGGCGAAACCGTGTCCGAGGGGACCATGGTCGCGGCCATCCAGGGTCCGGCCATCCAACTCCTCAAGGCCGAACGGGTCATGCTGAACTTCCTCTGCCACCTGTCCGGCATCGCCAATCTGACCGCGCAGTACGCGGCCGCCCTCAAGGGCACCAAGACGACCCTGCTCGACACGCGCAAGACACTGCCCGGACTGCGTTTTCCAGAGAAATATGCGGTTCTGGCCGGAGGCGGCAAGAATCATCGTCTGACCCTGTCCGAAATGCTCATGCTCAAGGACAACCACATCGACCGGGCCGGATCCATCACCGAGGCCGTGCGCCAGCTTCAGACCGTCCACTCGCCCTGCCCGCCCATAGAGGTGGAATGCAGGACGCTGGAGGACGTGGAAGAGACCAGTAAACTGAACGTCAAACGGATCATGCTCGACAATATGGACGCCGAGACCGCCAAACGCGCGCTGGCCATGATCCCCGACGCCATCGAGACGGAAATCAGCGGCAACGTCTCCCTGGAAACCATCCGCGACATCGCCGAACTCGGACCGGACTTCATCTCCGTGGGCAAACTGACCCACTCCGCGCCCAGCTCCGACTTCAGCATGCAATTCATGCCGTTGCGCTAAAGAGGAACACTGTGGAAAACGCCAAGGAAATCATTTCCCGCATCAAAGACGAACGAGGCGACTCCCTGGCCATTCTCGGCCACCACTACCAGTCCGACGAGGTCATCGCCTGCACGGATATCCGTGGCGACTCCCTGGAGCTGGCCCGCAAGATCAACGGTCTGAGCGCCGAACACGTGGTCTTCTGCGGCGTCTTCTTCATGGCCGAATCCGCAGCCATCCTCGCCCGTCCCGGCCAGAAGATCCACATTCCGGACAGCACCGCCACCTGCCCCATGGCCGACATGGCCGAAGCGGACCGCGTGCGCAGGACCCTGGCCATCCTCGAAGAAAGCGGGCGCAAAATCGTGCCCCTGACCTACGTCAATTCCTCGGCGGCCGTGAAGGGCGTGGTCGGCGGCCACGGCGGCTCCGTCTGCACTTCGGCCAACGCCAAGATCATGCTCGAATGGGCCCTGAACCAGGGCGATGCCGTATTGTTCCTGCCCGACCAGCACCTGGGCAACAACACCGGCGACGTACTCGGCATTTCCGAGGAGCAGCGCCTCCTCCTGCCCAGGGACGTCATCCACGGCGATCCCGCCCTGGCCGTCGCCTCCGAGGACACCGAAGGCAAGAAACTCATTCTCTGGCCCGGCTACTGTCCGGTCCACGCGCAATTCCCCCTGGATGCCGTGCGAAAAATCCGCGAAACGGAACCCGAGGCCAGGATCGTGGTCCATCCCGAGTGCGATCCGGCCATCGTCCGGGCCGTGGACGGCAATGGATCCACCACTTTCCTGATCAAATACGCCGAAGAGGCTCCCGAGGGGTCCACGGTGTACATCGGGACCGAGGAAAATCTGGTCAGGCGCCTGGCCGCCAAGTACGCGGGCTGCAAGACCATCCGGCCGCTGCATACCGCCCTATGTGAAGACATGGGCAAGACCACGCTCGACAATCTGGCGCATACCCTGCAAACCCTCGACACAGCCGTGCCCGTCACCGTAAGCAATGCCGTAAAGGAACCCGCCAAGCAGGCTCTGGACCGCATGCTTGCCGTTTGCTCCTAAGCGGACATGGTGCTACACCTTTGCCCATGAACCACTTTCGCCTGCAATCCGACGCGTTGATCATTGGATCCGGCATCGCCGGTTCCGTAGCCGCCCTCACCCTGGCCGACCAGGGGCGCGACGTCATTCTCCTGACTGCCGGGGCCGACCTGAAAACCGGCAACACATCCCTTGCCCAGGGGGGCATCGTCTATCGCAACGAACACGACGACCCCAAGATCCTGGAAAAGGATATCCTGACCGCGGGCTGGAAGCACAACTACGCCCGCGCCGTGCGATTCATCGCCACCAAGGGCCCGCAGGTGCTGAAGGAACTCTTTCTCGAAAGATACAAGATTCCCTTCAATCAGCGCAAACCCGGCGACTGGTACCTGACCCGAGAGGGTGGGCACTCCATGCCCCGCATCCTCTATTGCGATGACCATACGGGCAAGAACATCATGGACGTGCTGTCCGACGCCGTGCTCGCCCACCCCAATATCCGCGTGCTGACCCAGCGCACGGCCATCGACCTTTTGACCACCCAGCACCACGCCCGGCACCTGGACTTCAAGTACAACCTCTCCAACCAGTGCGTGGGGGCCTACGTCTTCAACGACCAAGTGGGCAAGGTCGAGACCATCCTGTCCAAGTATACCATGCTGGCCACCGGCGGCATCGGGCAAATCTACCTGCACACGACCAATACCCCCGGCTCCATCGGCTCGGGGCTGGCCATGGCCCACCGCGCGGGCGCCCGGCTGATGAACTGCGAGTACGTGCAATTCCACCCCACGGCCCTGTTTGGCGGGACCAAGCGTGGCGAGCGCCGTTTCCTGGTATCCGAGGCCGTGCGCGGCGAGGGCGCGGTCCTGATCAATTCTCGCGGCGAACGATTCATGCCCCGCTACGACCCGCGCGCCGACCTGGCGCCCCGAGACATCGTCACCCGGGCGATCATGGACGAGATGCTCAACACGGACGACGACTGCGTGTACCTGGATTGTTCCGACATCAAGCAGGATGTGGACACGCGTTTCCCGACCATTTCCGATCGATGCCGCAAGATGGGCCTGAGCATGGCCACCGACCCGGTCCCTGTGGTCCCGACCGCGCACTATTTCTGCGGCGGCATCCTGGTGGACACCCGGGGCCGGACAACCCTGGAACAGCTGTACGCGGCCGGGGAATGCAGTTGCACAGGCGTACACGGAGCCAACCGGCTGGCCAGCACATCACTGCTCGAAGGCATGCTTTGGGGCCACTCGGCGGGGC
This sequence comes from Desulfovibrio sp. Huiquan2017, assembly GCF_017351175.1. Lineage (NCBI taxonomy): Bacteria > Pseudomonadati > Thermodesulfobacteriota > Desulfovibrionia > Desulfovibrionales > Desulfovibrionaceae > Desulfovibrio > Desulfovibrio sp. Huiquan2017. The sequence continues at coordinate 44,205 of NZ_JAFMPN010000009.1, forward strand.
ACGACATGGCCATGCGTCTGCATCGAAGCTCGAGCCTGTCCCGCAAGCTCCTGGACTCCATCCCGGATTGGGTGCCCCACGGCATCCGCGACGAGGACCCGGCCCTGATCTCCCAGGACTGGGCCAATATCCGCAACACCATGTGGAACTACGTGGGCGTGGCCCGTTCCAGCAACCGCCTCAACCGCGCCTTCGTGGACCTGCGCAAGCTGACCAAGAACCTTCAGGACTTCTACCGTGAAACCGAGTTGAGCAAGTCCATCATCGACCTCTTCCACGGCTCCCAGACAGCCTACATCATCACCCTGGCCGCCCTGCGCAACAAGGAGACCAAGGGATGCCACTACCGCATCGACTAGGCCGCACACACGCCGCATAAGACAAGAAACGGGCCCGCGCCATCCTGAATGGCGCGGGCCCGTTTTCTTGGTGTAGGCTCGGGAGCTCTTCGCCGCAGTCAGCCAAATGCGCCGCTCCCCCCTCTTTTTCCGCCCATTTCTGCTTGTTTTCGCCACCCTCGTCTTACTTGCCATGGCCCGCTCCCGCCAACGGACAGACTCGCCGGGCGTTGCTTCTATCCATGCCAAAACCGCTCTGGAAGCGTTGCCGGGCAACGAATCTTGAGAAAATCTAGATAATTTCTAGATTTTTAAGGGGCACCCTCAGACCCGCAACCATGCCGTTTTCCCGGCCCGTTGCGGCAAAGATGTCCCCTTGCCGGTGTGCGAGGGAACCGACGGCCTTCGGAAAACGGCGTTGGTGCGGTTTTGCCCTCTGCAAGCGGCCCTGTTTTTTGGAATGGCGAAGAGAGTCTAGACGCCCGGACTGTCCCACGCTTCGTAGGATGTCGCGAACGGTCCGGCCAATTCGATTTCTGGGGGCGGGACAATGAACCGGGATGAGGGCACCCCGCACTCGGCACCCCCCTCCCGACACTCATGGGAGCCCCGAAATCGCATCGCTTTGCCACGCTCGAAGCCGCCTTCTCCGGGGACGGCACCGACGATGTGGGCGAGGGCATCCGCCCCTACTCAGTCTGAGCCGGACCGTCTGCGGCGCATAAACGTCGAACGGTTCGGTGGCCGATCGAAGGGACGGCGTGTTATGCGGGATACGCGGTGCGGGGCGTCCTGTCGCGGGCTACTTGCGCCAAAATTCCGGCACGAAGAGGATGATGACAGTGTAGATTTCCAGCCGTCCCAAAACCATGCAGAAGGTCAGGACCCACTTGGCCGTATCCGGCATCCAGGCGAAATTGTTCGTGGGCCCTACCCCGCCAATACCCGGACCGATGTTGCCGATGCAGGCCAGTGAAGCGGCAAAGGATGTGACCACGTCCACGCCCGTCGAGGCAACCACAAAGGCGGCCAGGACAAGCAGCCCCACCCACAGGAAGGTGAAACCCCAGACGCCGCTGATGACGTCGTCCTTGACCACGGTACGGCCCATCTTCACATGGGACACGGAGCGCGGGTGGATCAGCCGAAAAAGTTCCTGATACGACTGTTTGAAGAGCAGCATGATGCGCATGACCTTCATGCCGCCGCCCGTGGACCCGGCGCACCCGCCCACGAACATGCAGAACAGCAGGATGGCCTGAGCCAGCCCCGGCCACAATTCATAGTCCGCCGTGGCGAATCCGGTGGTGGTCAGAATGGAGGCCACCTGGAACGAGGTGTACCGCACCGAGTCGGCCAGATTGTCATAATTCCCGGCCACGTAAACGGTGATGGTCAGGACAATCACGAAGGCCAGGACCATCCCTGCGAAAACCCGAAATTCCGGATCCTTGAACATGGCCGACGGCTTCCACTTGAGGACCAGGTAGTGCAGGGAAAAATTCACGCCCGCGATGAGCATGAACACGGTGATGACGTAGTCGATGTAGGCGGAATCAAACCCGGCCACCGAGGCGTTCCTCGTGGAAAAGCCGCCCGTGGCCATGGTCCCGAAGGTGTGGCACAGGGCGTCGAACAGGTCCATTCCCCCGAACATGAGCAGCACGGTTTCCAGCGCGCTGAACAGGAGGTAGACCTTCCACAGGGTCATGGCCGTATCCTTGATGCGCGGCTTGAGCTTGTCCGGAGATGGTCCCGGCACCTCGGCCTTGTAGAGCTGCATGCCGCCCACGCCCAAAAACGGCAGGATGGCCAGGGACAGGACGATAATGCCCATGCCGCCGAGCCAATGGGTCAGGCTGCGCCAGAAGAGCAACCCGCGCGGCACGGCTTCGATATCGACCAATACGGACGAGCCTGTGGTGCTGAAACCGGACAGCGACTCGAACACGCAGTCCACCACGGATTCGAAGGTCCCGCCGAGCAGAAACGGCAGGCCGCCGAAGGCTCCGGCCGCAAACCACCCCAATGCCACGATGGCCATGCCCTCGCGGTGGGTCATGATGGACGCCTTGTGTGAACGGTCGCGGAAGATCAGAAAGGCCGCTCCGCCCACGGCCACGGTAATGCCCATGGACAGGACCAGGGGCGCGGCCGTGCCGTCGTGGTAATACAGCCCCCAGGCCAGAGGGAAAAGCATGGTCAGGCCCACGCAAGCCACCAGTGCACCGATGACGTGCAGGACGTAGCGCCAACGCATTTAGAAAAGCTCCACCTTGGTGGTCAGGACACGCTCCACCTTGGGGATATTCTGGCGGGTGGAAATGATGATGAGCCGGTCGTTGGGCCGAACCACGGAATCTCCCCGAGGAATGATGACTTCGTCGCCGCGCTGAAAGCAAAGAACCAGGCTCCCCCTGGGAAACCCAAGGTCCTTGACCGCCTTGCCCACGATGGGGGAATCCTCCTGGGCCACGGCCTCCAGCGCCTCGGCCTCTTCGCCCTTGATGGACACCGAGGAGAGAATCTTGCCCCGACGGATGTAGTGCAGCAGGGAGTTGATGGCGGACAGCCGGGGGCAGACCACGTAGTCGATGCCGATGGGCTCGATGAGGGGCATATAGCCGAAATTGTTGACCCGCGTTACCGTGCGCCGGGCTCCGAGGGACTTGGCCAGCAAACAGGACAGGATGTTGGTTTCCTCGTCGCCGGTCACGGCGATGACCATGTCCATGTCCTGAATGTTCTCCTCGCGCAGGATCTCCTGATCCGTGGAGTCGCCCATGAGCACGATGGGCCGGTCCAGGTGCTCGGACAGATACTCGCACCGCTTCTGACGTTTTTCGAGCAGCCGGGTGTGGTAATATTTGTTGTCCAGGGCCTTGGCCAGGCGGAAGCCGATATTGCCGCCGCCGATGATCAGGACCTTGCGGACCGGGTCATCGACGATGCCGAGCCTCGCCAGAATTTCCTCCTGGTCGCGGATGTCGCAAACGAAATAAACCAGATCGCCCTGCTTGAGCACGTCCAGGCCACTGGGGATGATCAGTTTGTCGTTGCGCATGATGGCCGCGATGACCAGCCCCAGGTCCTCGCCGATCTTGTCGCGCAGCCGGATGAGCGGGCTCCCCATGATCGGGCTGCGGTCCGGCAGATGAACGCCGATGAGCCGGATCTTGCCGCCCGCGAACTCGTTGATCTCCACCGCGCCGGGCACGCTCATGAGGCGAAGCACCGAATTAACCACCTCTTCGTCGGGATTGATGATCTTGGTGATGTTCGCTCCGCGCTCGGTAAGCAGGTGCTTGTAATCCGTATACATCTCGCTGCGAATGCGGGCGAGTTTGGTCACCCCGTCGCTGAGCAGGTTGGCATAGTAGCAACTGATGAGATTGATCTCGTCGGAATCGGTCACGGCCAGGAAGATGTCGGCCTCGGTAATGCCCGCCTCCTCCAGGATCTTGGGGCTGGAGCCCGAGCCTTTGATGGTCTGGACGTCAGAACTCTCCGCGATCTTGCGCAGGGCTTCGTCGCTGGTGTCCACGACCACGACTTCCTTGTTCTCCACCGCCAGCCGCTGCGCGAGATGATAGCCGACCTCGCCGGCGCCTATGATGATGACCCGCAAATGATGCTCCTTCATTGAGTGAAAACACCCTATCTCTACCCATGTTTTCCCACCAGTGCAACAGTACGGAACCCAGCGCAATTCAATGATATTCGGCCGTTAACAAAAATGGCGGCTGCGAAATGCCGCAGCCGCCCGCCCCTTGCCCCGCGTCAAGGAAGAATGCTGGCCTTGACGGCCTCGATGCCGACCTTTTGCAGCATCCTGGCGGATCGCATGCGCTTGCCGCCGTTTTCGCGATAATACTCCAGGAACCGCCGGACCAATTCAACGGCCTCCTCGCGGCTCAGGTTTTCGGCAACCTCGTCGGCGATGCGGGGCTTGCCCGAAGCGTTGCCGCCGACCACCATGGTCCACCCCTTGGGCTTGCCGATGAGGCCCACATCGCGCACGTAGCTCTCGGCGCAGCACATGGGACAGCCGGAGACTCCGACCTTGAGCTTGGCGGGCAGCTCCGCGCCCACGAACATCTCCTCCAAAGCCAAGCCGAGGCCGAGGGAGTCGCGTACGCCGAATTTGCACACCGAAGTGCCGGGACAGGCCTGCACGTAGTGCACGCACAGCCCCACGGCCGGTCCGATGTCCATCTTGAGATCGTCCCAGACCTGATCCACCTGTTCCCTTTCCAAGCCGACCAAAGCGATGCGCTGGCCCGAGGTAATCTTGATGATCGGAATCTCGAACTTGCGCCCCACTCTGGCGATGGCTTCGAGCACATCGGGCGTGACCAGCCCTACCGGCGTTCTCGGCACGATGGCGTAGGTTTTCTTGTCACGTTGCAGGATCGCCCCCTTGGGAGTTTCATCCGCCATGGCAAACCTCCTTGCCCTATGCTTGAGGCTCGCTGAACACGGCCAGCCTGACCGCATCGAGCCCGACACGTTCCACGAACCGGGCGGTCCGCTCTTTCACTTTGCCATGCTCGGCGTAAAAGACAAGGGCGCGGCGAATAATATAAAAGGCCTCTTCCTCGGAGACGTTCTCGGCCAGAATGTCTCCCCCGCGCACGCGCTTGCCGCCGTTGCCGCCGAAAGACACGGTCCAGCCGTGCTTCCTGCCGAACAGCCCGACGTCGCGGACCAAGGACTCGGCGCAGCACATGGGGCAGCCGGACACGCCGGTCTTGAGCTTGGCGGGCAGGGAGAAATCCACCAGCATCCGCTCCAGCCGATCGGCCGCAGCCAGGGAATCCTGTTGGCCGAGCTTGCACCCGGCCGCCCCCTGACACCCCTGGACCTTATGGGCATAGGCGTCGCCCACCAGCCCCACGGCCGTGACTACGGCCCGGAGCGCGGACGCGGGCACATTGTCGATCATCAGCCGCTGGCTGGCGGCCAGCCGCACTCCGGCCAGCCCGTTTTCCCGCACGGCGCGGCTGACGGCCTCAAGCAACTCCGCGTCCATCTGCCCGAGGCGCATGCGCGGGACCACGGTATACGTGCCGTCCCTGCGCGCCCGGACCGCCCCCTTAGGCAAACCCTTGATGTATTCTTCCATGTTCATGATACGTTGCTTTTTCCTTGAATGGCGGTTCGGAATCAGATGGGCGGGGCGATGTGCACCAGCACGCGCATGTCGGTGACGGCCCGCACTCCGTGGGGCTCGGCGATCTGCGAAACAAGCACGTCGCCGGGACGGGCCGGCATGGTCGCGCCGTCCGCGCCCAGAAACTCCCCCTCGCCCTCCAGTATGGTCAAGGTCAGCTCCCCTTCCAGGTCATGGGAGTGGATGGGCAGTTCCTGCCCGGCCCTGAAGTTGAAGTTGATGACCTTCATGAACTCGGATTCGTGGGCCAAATAATTGGAAAAGGTCAAATCCTTGAAACCGTGAATCTCAAACAGTTCGATCTTCTTCATGGTATTTCTCCTTATATTTCGAAATGAAGCTGGGTGGTCCGCAGCACGGCGCCGGTGCGGCTCACGGTTACCCGCTCGGTGGGCACGGACACGCCCGCGCGCTTGACCGCCTCGTTCAGAATGGCGCTCATGGAGGAACAGCACGGCACTTCCATCTCCATGACCGTGATGGACCGAAGATCGTTTTCCGCGATGATCGCAGCCAGCTTCTCCACGTATTCCATCTGATTATCGAACTTTGGGCAGCCCATAAGGACCACCCGGTCCGGGACATATTCGCCATGGTAGGCAGGCATGGCCACGGGCACGCAGTCGGCGGTCAAAAGCAAGTCGGCATTCTTGAGAAACGGCGCATTCGGCGGCACCAGGCGGAGTTGCACGGGCCAGTGTGACAGTGCCGAGCCCACACCTTGGGCCGTGGGCACGTTGGCCTGGCCGCACGGTGTCAGGGCCTGGAGCGCCGCGCCGGGACAGCCGCCCGTCTTGGGCCCTTCGGAGGACGGCCCGGCCGCGCCCAAGCGCAGGGATTCCGGCTCGGGCATGTGGTCCGGGACCTCGCGGCCCTGGGCCTTGAGGTGTTCGACCACAGCCTCGGGGTCGAAGTCGGCGGCCTTGCGAACTTCCACCTTGAGCGCGCCCGTGGGGCAGTCGCCCAAGCATGCGCCCAACCCGTCGCAGTAGATTTCCTTGACCAGCCGGGCCTTGCCGTCAACGATGGCCAGCGCCCCTTCGGCGCAGGCAGGCACGCACTGGCCGCAGCCGTTGCACAAATCTTCGTCGATGGTGATCATCTTGCGCTCGTGTATCATTTCTCTATCCTCTCTTTTTTTTCATTGTCGTTCTACATTCTGGCCACACCGAGAAACAGGGCGTGGAGGCTGACCGCCAGGACGATAAACGCAGTCCGGGCGGCCTCACCGGAAAGGCCGGGAAAAACATAACCTATGTGACCGTGCGCGCAGGCCGACACGCAGTCGCCGCACAAGGTGCAGGATAACGCGGGACGTCCCTGAGCCAGGCTGTCCCCGTCCAGGGCATTATATCGGCACACGGTCAGGCATGCCCCGCAGCGGGTGCAGTCCGTATCGATGCGTACGCGCCAGGGAGCGATGCGTCCGAAAAAGTTGCCGATCAGCCCCATGGGGCAAAACGCGGTGCAATGGACCATCTTCCCCAGCCTGCGGGAGATAAAAACCATAACGCCCACTCCGGCCAGCCCGAAGGCGGCCCCCAGGAACACCGCGCTCACGCCCGGCATGCCCGCAACACGCAAGACCCAGGCCACGCCCACAACCAAAAGCAGGGTCGCGCCCCTCCCCCACAGGCTCAAGGCGCGCAGGGTATTGGACGGTGCCGGACGGCCGCCCGACCGGCTCAGGACATCGTCCCAGGCCCCGACGTAGCACAAATGGCTGCACCAGGCCGGGCCGACCAAAAGCAAAGTGGCGCCGAACAGGACTAACATGAAGTAACCGCCGCCGCGAAAGACCGGACCGGCGACGATCAGGGCCGGGACCGGCAGATGCAGGGTGCCGGTCATGAGCATACGGTCCATGCCCAGAATCCCCAGGCCCAGTTGCAGAAAAAACACGGCCGAAAACAGCGCCCAGATGCGCGGCCGAACTGTCCGGTGTCCCTTGGGTGTGCGCATGCGCACGCCGATCCACTGGGCGTAGCAGCCAAGCAGGAAAATTTCGAGCCAGCCCCAGCCCGGCAGGTAGCGGTCCGCCAGCAAGATGGGGAAATCCACCTTGCTCCGGGCCACGGCCAGACCGATAACGGTAAGCAGGAACATGGCTGCGCGAGGCCGGGCCCAGGTCCGTTCGCGGTCGAACCAGTCGTCGAGCCCCCGGCCGAGCAGAAGCACCAGGGCCAGACCGTCCAAAAGAATTCCCCCGCCCATGATCCAGGCCAGCCGCTCCCAGGGCAGATCCAAGGCCATGCGAAAACGAACGAGATCCACCGCGGTCTGCGTCCAGATAATGCCGCCCCAAAGGAACGCAGCCACAGCCACAGGGCGCGCCCAGGCGCGCCGAGCCAGGAGCAACCCGGCCAGAACCGCCAGGGAGGCGAGCAGGCCGAAATCGCCCTGACGCAGGCCGTGCGCTCCGAGCAGGAAAAGAGTCGCCACGGGCGGGATCAAGCGGTATGATTTCATGATGCCGTTTTCCATGGGACCATCATGGACATTTTTTTTGACCTCAGCCATGACTTAGGTCAAATTCTTCATTCAACAAAAAGAGAGGGAGAAAACACCTTGATGGATAAATCGGCCGCCGTGCGCGGCGTGACCTTTTTCCAGGGGCTGCCCGACGACCAATTGGCCAAACTGGCCGACATCGCCGTGGTCAAGCGATACGACAAAGGCGAGCTCCTGTTCCTGGCCGACGTCCCGGCCGACGGCTTTTATTCGCCGGTCACAGGGCGGGTCAAGGTCTTCCGCACTTCCCCGGCAGGCAAAGAGCAGATCCTGCATATATTCGGTCCGGGCGAAGCCGTGGGCGAGGTGCCGGTCTTCGAAGGCACGACCTTCCCGGCCCAGTGCGAGGCCGTGGAACCCTGCGAAGTCCTGTTCTTCCCGCGCAACGCCTTTCGCAACATCCTGCGCGACGACCCGGACCTGGCCATGCGGATGATGGCCATGCTTTCCCAACGGCTGCGCATTCTGGTCAACAAGATCGACGACCTGAGCCTCAAGGAGACCCCGGCCCGGGTGGCCGCCTATCTCCTGCTCCTGCGCTCGTCCACGGACTCGGACACCTTCCGGCTCGACCTGCCGAAAGGACAGATCGCCCTGTACCTCGGAACCATTCAGGAAACCTTGTCGCGTATATTCAAACGGTTCACCGACGACGGACTAATCGAAATCCGAGGCCGGGAAATCACCCTCCTCGCCCCGGACCGGCTGCGCGAGCTGGCCGACGAGGGCCGCTAGGCTGCGCAGCGGAAAAAGGACGCAAGAGTCCACGTTCCTGCACGGCGAAGGCGAACTCACCTGAATCGCGCCGCTAAGCGGCTTTCGACTGATTTTCTTCTTTAGGGAGTCAAAGTCGATTCCAAAAGAAAGGGGAGCCTTCCGGCTCCCCGTTTCCATCCCATTCGACGGTCCTAGTGATCGTATTGTCGGGCGTATGCCGCGTCGTTGTACATGCCCTCGCCATAGATCTTGCGTCCATAGTCCGCGATGAGCCCTTGTCCTTCGGGCGAGGCCAGGAACTTGATGAACGCCACGGCCAACTCGTGGTTGGGCGCGCCGGGGGACGAAGCCAAAGCGTGGTAGGTGTTGATCAGCATGGGGTCCCCCCGGAACAGGACCTTCAGGCCGGGTACGTCCTTTTTGCCCATGATCCAAGTGGAGCTGTCGGTCATGAAGTACCCGCCCTCGGCGTTGGCCCGCTTCAGGGTGGCCATCATGAAGTCCTTGGTGGTCACGTACCACTTGCCTTCGGGCCGGATACCAGCCTTCTTCCAGATGGCCAGTTCCTTCTTGTGCGTACCGGAATTGTCGCCGCGCGACAGGAAAAGCGCCTCAGCCTTGGCAATGCGCCCATAGGCGTCCGCCGCGTCCCTGGCACCGAAAATACCCGCCGGGTCGCTCGCGGGACCGACGATATAGAATTCGTTGGAACCGATCAGGGTGCGATCCACGGCCCATCCATCGGCCACGGCCTGCTTCTCGGCGGCGGGCGCATGAACCATGCAGGCATCCACATCGCCGCTTTTGAGCAGGCTCAGGGACTTGCCGGATCCCGCCTTGACCCAGCACATAGTCGTGCCGTGTTTGGCGTTGAAAGTGTCGGCCAAGGCCTTGAGCAATCCCAACTCACCCGGCGATCCCGTGGCCAGCTTGTAGACCGTGCCGCCGTCTCCATAGGTCTGCTTGCAGGGGGCGTCGCCTGCAAAGGCGCTGCCGAGAATCAGCAAGACCATCAATACCGAGAGGAACAATCGCTTCATAATCAACTCCTTGAATAGGGTAAAATATGAGCGACGTTACCATTATTGATTATGTACATCAAGACGCTGCTCGGCATTACGTACACTGATCCAGCCACAGGCGGACCGAAGCACAACGCAAAAAGCCCGCCGCACAAAGTGCGGCGGGCTGAAGAAATCAGCGTAAGAACAAAGCGCCCTTAGGCAGTCTTGTTGACCGCGGCCTGGAGCCGAGCAATGCGGCGCTGGGCCTGACGCGCGTGGATCACCTTTTTGCGGGCGGCGCGGTCCAGCACGGAGCTGGCTTCCTTCAGGGCCTCCTGGGCCTTGGCGATGTCGTTTTCCTCGAGGGCGAGACGAACGGCCTTGACGGTGTTCTTGATGCGGGTCTTGGAAACACGGTTGCGGGCGCGACGCTTCAAGCTCTGACGGTGCCTCTTCAAGGCGGACTTGTGATTGGCCAAGGTAATTTCTCCTGATCGATTTATTATCGCATTAAAAAGCGTTTGTTTTGCAATTCATCCCAAAGGGAGTGCCTTTTATATGGACTCCCCGCCTGATGTCAAGACTTTTCTGCCCCAGGCTATACCTGCAAGGCGTTAAAGTCGGCCAGCCGACCCAGCCGGTCCACCAGCCCCTTGAGCAGGTTCAGCCGGTTCAGCCGGACGTCCGGGGCGTCGCACATGACCATGACGTTGTCGAAAAAGCCGTCCACGGCCGGGCGCAGTTCCCCGAGTAGACCAAACAGGCCCTTGAAGTCACCGTTCTCCCAGAGATCGTCGAAACGCGGGGCCACTTCACCGAGCTTGTTCCCGAAAGCGGTCTCATGTTCATCCTCGAACAAATCGGCGTCATAGTTGCCGGTCAACGGCTCACCCGCCTCGTCTCCCTGCTTGCGGATAATGTTGGCGGCCCGCTTGAAGGTCAGCACGCTCCGCTCGAAGTCGGCCCCCCGGCTGAACTCGGCCAGGGCGGTGAGCCGCGCCTTGAACGTGCGGATGTCGTTGAACCCGGCCCCCAGGGCAGCGTCCACCACGCGGGTGTCGAAACCCTGGCCGGTGAACAGGGCGCGCAGCCGCTGGCCGAAGAAGTCCATGAGCTTGCCCAAAGCCTCGCCCTGCTCCACTTTCCACTTCACTCCGGAATACGCCTCCTGGGCGGCCCGAAGCATAGCTTCCAGATCCAGGGAGAGATCGTGCTCCATGATGATCCTGGCAATGCCCAGGGCGCAGCGACGCAGAGCATACGGGTCGTTGGCCCCGGTGGGCACCTTGCCCAGGCCGAAGCAGCCCGCCATGGTGTCGGCCTTGTCGGCCATGGAGACCAGAGCGCCGGACAGGGAGGACGGCACCGGGGTGTCGGGCCCGGCGGGCAGATACTGCTCGTAGATGCCCTTGGAAACGATCTCGCCCAACCCGGCGCGTTCGGCGTAAATGCCGCCCATCTTGCCTTGCAGGGAATCGAACTCGATGACCATTTCGGACACCAGATCCGCCTTGGCCAGGCGACCGGCCTGGGCGTACTTTTCAATCTCGCCGGGCAGGATGTTCTGAGACGCATCCAGGGTCTCGGCCAGCTTGGCGCACAGGGTCTCTATACGCCGGGACTTGTCGCCAACGGTGCCAAGCGGCCCAAGAAAGACCACATGCTCCAGCTTTTCAAGCCAGGTGTCGAACTCCACCTTGCAATCCGCCTCCCAGAAGAAGCGGGCGTCCTCAAGGCGGGCCTTAAGCACCCGCTCCCACCCCTTCTTGACCAGGCTCACGTCCAGGGGCTCCAGATTCAGGGTGGTCAGGAAATGCGGCAGCAGCTTGCCGTCCGCATCCTCCACGCCGAAAGACTTCTGGTGGGACTGCATGGAGGTCAACAGGACCTCGCGCGGCAATTCCAGGTAGCGCGGGTCGATGTCGCCAATAAGCGGCCTGGGGTATTCCACCAGGTTGGCCACCTCGTCCAGCAGCCCATCGTTCCAGACGATCCGGCCGCCGAGGGCTTCGGCCAGCCTGTTGCCCTCTTTCACAATGGTCTCGCGGCGCTCGGCCGGGTCAATGACCACCTTGCACTGGTCGCGGACCACGGAAAAATAGTCGGCCGTGGAGGCCACGCTGAACGGTCCGGGACCCATGACGCGATGCCCGCGCGTCTCGCGGCCCGACGTCAGATTCTCCAGGGGAAATTCGACGACGTCCGTATCGAGCAGGGCCAGGAGCCAACGCACGGGGCGGCCGAAGGTGAAGTCGTAATCGCCCCAATGCATCTTCTTGGGGAAGGACAGGGACTCGATGCTCTTGATGCAGATGGCGGGCAGGATATCAACGGTTTTACCGCCGCCGACCAATTTCTTGGCCGCCAAGTATTCGCCCTTGCCGGTCTCCATCTTGAACAACGCGCTCTCGGGAACTCCCTGGGTCTTGGCGAAGCCCAGCCCCGCCTTGGTCAGGTTGCCCGCGTCGTCATAGGCGATGCGCACCGGAGGCCCGGTGACGGTCTCCTCCTCCTGCAATTGGGTCAGGGCCAGGGACGGCACGTGAGCGGTGATACGGCGCGGGGTGGCGTAGCATTTGACCCCCCCGTTCTCGACCATGGACTCGGTCAGCCCCTTGGCAAAGGCCTCTTCGAGCTCGGCCGCCAGCTTGGGGACGAAGCGGGCGGGCATTTCCTCGGTTCCGATTTCCAGAATGAATTCGGCCATTGTTCTTCTCTTCTATAGTCTGATGCGTGACGTGGGCATCGTTTATTTCTTGAGCAGGGGATAGCCCATTTCTTCCCGCTGGTCGGCGTAGAGCCTCGCGATCTTGGAGGCCAGATTGCGCACGCGGCCGATGTAGGTGGCGCGTTCGGTGATGGAGATGGCCCCCCGGGCGTCCAACAGGTTGAAGGAATGGGAGCACTTCAGGCAGTAGTCATAGGCGGGCCAGGGCAGCCCCGCCTCGCACAGCTTCAGGCATTCGCCCTCGAACTTGTTGAAGAGGTCGAAAAGCATATCCGCGTTGGACAACTCAAAGTTGTACTTGGACATCTCCACCTCATTCTGGTGGTAGACGTTGCCGTAGGTGACCGTGTCGTTCCACTTGAGGTCGTAGACCGACTCCTTCTCCTGGAGATACATGCAGAGGCGCTCCAGCCCGTAGGTGATCTCCACGCTGACGGGTTTGAGGTCGATACCGCCCACCTGCTGGAAGTAGGTGAACTGGGTGACCTCCATGCCGTTGAGCCACACTTCCCAGCCCAGGCCCCAGGCGCCCAGGGTGGGTGATTCCCAATCGTCCTCCACAAAACGGATGTCGTGGGCCGCCGCGTCGATGCCGATGGCCGACAGGGACTGCAGGTAAAGATCCTGGACATTGTCCGGGGACGGCTTCAGGACGACCTGGAACTGGTAATAATGCTGCAACCGGTTGGGGTTCTCGCCGTAGCGGCCGTCGGTGGGACGGCGGGAAGGCTCGACGTAGGCGGTCTTCCACGGCTCGGGGCCGATGACCCGGAAAAACGTGGAGGGATTGAACGTCCCGGCACCGCACTCGATGTCCATGGCCTGGACCACGGCGCAGCCGTAATTCGCCCAAAAGCCCTGCAATTTCAGTATGACATCTTGAAAATTCATGATCTGCTCCAACTCATACCTTTTTATACATGCCGCCCTCCCAGGACAGGCCCAGGTGGTAGGCGACGAATAGTTCAATCAGTTGACTGGCCTGGCGGCGGACTTCATTGTCCATGCTCACTGAGGCCCAGTCGGCCGGCCGGCTGTGTTGTATCCAGTCCAGGGCGCGCAGCACCCCGGCGGAAATAGGCCGAGCAAGACCCTCTAACGGTTTCCCGTCGGAAAGACAAGTCCGGCAGGCCACTTGGCCGCGCTCCACGCCGAAACGATGGCCGCACTCGCAGGACAAGGGGCGGCCGCATACCCCGCAACAGAGGAAGTCGGGCGTGAAGCCCATGTCGAAGGCCATTTTGGCCCGAAAGAGCCAGGGGGTAAAATCGCTGCCCGTGCCGCTCTCCTCCAGCATGTGCAGGGTCTCAAGGAGCAGTTCGTAGGCAACCTTGGCATCGGCGGGGTCGATCTCCACCGCCTCTACGAATTTGACGCAGTTGACGGCCAGGCCGGTGCGTGCCGGGTCCGTGCGGATCCCGGGAAAATTGTGCAGCAGCGTCCCCTCTTCGAGGACCGTGTATGCACCGGTCTTGTTGGTTCCGATGGTGAAGAGCACGAGGCTCAAAGGATCAAGGCAGCCCACGAAGCGACGGCGCGAACGGCTGCCGCCGAAGGCGAACCCGTTGAAGATGCCGCGCGAAGGCGTCAGCAGGCGAACCCAGACGTCGGCCTCTCGAAAACGCCCGGTCTTGAGTACGAGGGCTTTTTCGGTGGCGCTCATGAGCCTACGTCCGCGCGGAATCCGGAAATCCCGGTCACATGCCGAAGGTAAGCGTCTGGATGTTGCCCTTGGAGGCGTCCAGGGCGTAGGGCTGGCCGTTATAGGTCACGGTCACGCCGGAAACGTTGCCAATGCGGATGCGGCGCGGGCTGTTGAACATGAGGCGCAGCGGTTCCCCCTTGCGCAGGACGAAGTCACGGGCCATCTTGGTCTCCTCGCCCCGCCAGACGCCGATCCAGCACCCCTTGTCCGAGATGGCGCGGATGATCACCACATGGTCGTAGTTGGGCTCATCGGGCGCGCCCTCCTGGGTAATGGCGGCCTCCTCGTCGGCCAGGTCGGACTGGGCCGGAGCCGGAACTTGAGCCGGGGCGGCGGCCCGCTCGCGGGCGGGAGCGGCCGGAGCGGGCACGTCGGGCGCGGATTCTTCCGCCGGGGCTTGACCGGTCCGCGTAGCCCAGTCCTGTTCCTCGGCGGGAGCCGTCTCGGGCGCGATCTCGGGCGCGATCTCGGGCGCAGACTGGTCATCGGCAGGGGCGACTTCCGGGACAACCTCACCGGGCCCGGCGGGCTGGACGGACTCCTCGGCCGGAACCGGCGCTGGCACAGTGGCCTCCGGGACCTTGGGCTTGTTCAGATTCAAGACCAGGATCACCGCCGCGACGACGAGGACCAAGACGATGAGGATGGAGGGCCACACGGACCGCTTGCGGCGTCCAGCGCCCACTTCGTTGTCCTGAAAGGCCTTTTCCGCAGTGGGGGCCACATCGTAGGAAAGGTCCCCTGCCTGGGGCTGCTCCAATTGATATTCGCGGTCCACGACCATGGACAGTTCATCCGGGTCGAGCCCGAGCAGGCGGGCGTAGCTCTTGACGAATCCCTTGGTGTACACGGGATGCGGCAGGGCCGAGCGGTCGCCACTCTCCAAGGCGAGAAGGATGACGCGGCTGATCTTGGTGGTCTCCATGACCGCTTTGATGGTCAGCCCCTTGGCCTCCCGTTCGCGCTGTAGCGTTTCGCCGAGTTCCTGAAATGTCATTGGGTTACTCCATTATCGGGCTTGAGCGCATCGTCCATGTAGACGATAACCGCGCTCTGCTTCAATTTATCGAAATAATCGGTGAACACCGTCTCCCGTTTTTTCTGCATCAAATCCCTGTAGAGATTGTCGCGCACGTCTTCAAGCGGAACCATGCGGTCGTCGTTGATCTTGATGGGTGAAAGCAGAGCTTGATGCCCCTGGATGGTCAATGGCGTGCTCACGCCGCCCTCGGCCACTCCCTGAAGGGAGGTTCGCCACTCGTCGGCCAGGTCCACCCAGTTCAGTTGACCGATGGATCCGCCGCTGTCCTTGCCCGGACCGACACTATACTTGGCTACGGCCTCGGCAAAGGTCAGCTCGCCGTTGGTGATGCGCTCCCTGACTTCCACCGGAGATACATCGGGCGGCAAGAGGATAATGGCCAGCTCGACCATCTTGCCCATGGAGTAATCATCCTTGCGGGCTTCATACTCCGCCTGGATTTCCGAATCCGTGACCACGACCTTGCTGTTGACCATGTGGCCGATGAGCTCCTGCTTCTCCAGCATTTTCTTGAGCCGCGAACGGAACTCCTCCATGCTCAGGCCATCCTGGGCCACCATCTGCTGAAATTCCTCCAGGGTCAGACCGCGCTCGTTGCGGACCCGCTCGATTTCCTTGTCCAGATTCTCTTCGGACACGTTGACGGAAAACCGCTGGATCTCCTGCTGAATGAGTTCATCGTTGACGAGCTTATCCAGCATCTGCTTCCGCAACGACTGCAACTTCGCCTGTTCCCGGGCATCGAGTTTGCGGTCCTTGATCTTGTCGTAAACGGGCTTCATCTCCTGGTCCAAGTCATATTGGGTGATGATGGAGTCGTTGATCTTCACCAGGATGCGGTCCACGACCATATCCTTGGCCTGGGCCGTCAGCGGATAGAGAAAGAGCATGGCTCCCAAAAGCAAGGAAACGATTTTTACCACGCATTCACTCCTTGAATCGGGAAAGGACATTTCCATTCCTCTCCCGAAATGTTGTCGGATTCTAGTCGTTTTGTACGGACTATGCAACGAACGGACCGATCAGATCCCCGTATCCGTGCCGATCTGGTCCATGGGAATAGCCTCATCGGCCGGCTCCTGATCGTTCATGTCATCCTGGGACATGTCCGGCGGCAAGGTCGGTTCCATGCCCTGATCCGGAGATGATTCGTCCGGTTCCGTCATGACGGGGTCATCCCCGCCAGCATCGCCTTCTCCCGGCTTGGCGGCGGATTCCAGCAGATGCTCGCTGATCTTGATGTCCGCCTTGGCCAAGCTCCCGGAAAGCCATTTCTCGAAGGCGCTTTCCATCTTCTTTTCAAGCAGGGCCTCTTCCACCAGGGGATAGGCCTGGGCCGGAGGCAAGACTTTGGCTTCGCTGCGTTCGAGCAAAACCAGGGCTTCGAAACCGAAACGGTCGGTTAGTACGTCGCTGGCCTGCCCCGGCTTGAGCCCGGTCAAAGCGGCGCGCCAGGGGGCGGTCAACCGCCCTTCCCGCACCACCACCTCCCGGGTCTCGACTTCACCAAAGGCGGTGGCCAAGTTCACCTGGTCATGATCCTTGAGATACTTGTCCACGGCCTTGATAACCAACTCGCGGCTCGGCCCCCGCACCACCAGGATGCGCAGACTCTCGGCCAGATAGAAGTCCGAGATATGGTCGCGGTAGTACTTCTCGGCCTCTTTGTAGTCGATCTTGACCTGCGGCCGGAGGACCTGCTGAAAAAATTTCTTCTGGGCCAGATAGTAACGCAGTTGCCGCCGCCAGGACTTGAGGTCGATGTATTCCTCGACCAAAACCTGTTCAAAGGCCCCCTCGGGATAATCGGCGCGCACCATGTCCTCGGCCTTGCGCAGTTCCTCGTCCGTCACGGACAGGTCGCGGCGGGCCAAATCCTGGACCACCAGTTCCTGCACAATCAGGTCCGACAGGATCTCGCCGTATTCCCGGCGCAGCTTTTCCACGCTGGGCACAAAGGCCCCGACGCTGTCCTCCTGGAACTGGTCGTGTTGGAACTCCAACTGGCTGAGGAAAATGGGCGCACCGTTGACCCGGGCCACGATGCCCATGTCGTCCGTGTCCCCAGAGCAACCGGCCATGAGGGCCGCCAACAAAAACAATATGGCTATGTAACGTTTCATATGTACTCGTTATCGTCCGGTCGGTGGCGCGTTTTCGGCATCGAACATGCTTTCCAGGTCCGCGGCGGTAGATTCCAACGCCTCCCGCATGGAATGCGCGTCTTCATATCGGATTTCCAGCTTGGCCGGGGGAATGAGCTTGGCCGTTTCCCCCCGTCCGCCAACCCAGCGAATGAGTTGCTCCGGGGTAACCGCCATGGCGTTGTCCTTCCAAGTGATGACCATCCGGCTTGGGTAGAGCTCCGCCCTGGCCGCCTGCATGCGGGACAAGGTTCGTTTTATGCGCAACACCCCGAAAAAGGCGTCCAGGGCCTCGGGCAACGGGCCGAACCGATCCCGGATCTCCGCTTCGTATTCGCGAAGCTCCATATCCGAGGCCGCCGAGGAAAGGCCCCGGTAGTAGCGCAGCCGCTCCCGTGAATCCGGGATGTACCCGCCGGGAATGTGTGCCTCGAACACGAAATTGAGTTCCGTGTCCAATGCCCCGGCATGCTCCTCGCCACGCAGCCTGGCGACCTCCTCCTCAAGCATTTCAAGGAAGAGTTCGAGGCCGACTTTGGCGATCTGCCCGGACTGGGCCTCGCCCAGGATATTGCCTGCGCCGCGAAGGCGCAAGTCCTCCATGGCCACCTTGAATCCTGCCCCCAGATAATCCATGTCCAGAATGATGCGCAAGCGTTTGCGCACGATTTCGGAAATATCCTTGATGGACGGAACCACGAAATATGCATAGGCTTGGCGTTCACTCCGCCCCACCCTGCCCCGCAACTGATAGAGCTGCCCCAGGCCGAAAAGCTGGGCCTGGTCCACGATGAGGGTGTTCGCATTGGGGAAATCCAGGCCGGACTCCACAATGGAGGTGCAGACGAGCACATCCAGCTCCCCGTGCCAGAAGCCGCGCATGGCCTCTTCAAGCCCTTTTTCGCTCATGCGGCCGTGGGCCATACCCACCTTGGCATCCGGGACCAGGCCGCGCACGTACTCGGCCACCCGTTCCAGCCCGTTGACCCGGTTGTACACCCAGTAGACTTGGCCGCCCCGGTCCAGCTCCCGGCGCAGGACCGCCGCGAGTTCCAGGTTCTCGCGCTCCATGATGCCCGTTTCCACGGGCTTGCGATCCACGGGCGGGGTCTCGATGACGGACAGTCCTCGGATGCCGGACAGGGAAAGTTGCAGAGTCCGGGGGATGGGTGTGGCCGTTAAGGTCAAGACGTCGATATTCTGTCTGAAATGCTTGAGCTTTTCTTTGTGCTTGACCCCAAAGCGCTGTTCCTCATCCAAAATGAGCAGGCCGAGATTGGGCAACGCCACGTCCTTGGACAGAATGCGGTGCGTACCGATGAGGATGTCGATTTCGCCCCGGCTCGCGGCTTCGAGCACGGTCTTCTGCCGCTTGGCGGAGACGAACCGGCTGAGCAGGCCCACGCGCACCGGGAACCCCTCCATGCGCTTGGTGAATGTCTGGTAATGCTGTTCGGCCAGGACCGTGGTCGGGCACAGCAGGGCCGTCTGGCGGCCTTCGAGCGCCGCGCGGAAAGCGGCGCGCAAGGCCACCTCGGTCTTGCCGAAGCCGACGTCGCCGCAGACAAGCCGGTCCATGGGTTCGGGCTTCTCCATGTCCCGGAACACGTCGTTCACGGCCTTCTCCTGATCCGGGGTCTCCTCGAAACCGAAGGTCGCCTCAAACTCGGCGTACATCTCGTCCAGCGGGCCGTAGCCGAACCCCTTGGCCACCCGGCGGAAGGCGTACATCTCCACCAATTCGTGGGCGATCTTCTCGATGGCTTTGCGGACCTTGGCCGTGGTCTTGGCCCAACGTGCGCCGCCGAGCTTATCCAACGACGGCTGCCGGGCCCCCTCGGGGCCCTTGAAGCGCTGGACGAGATTGAGCCGGTCCACGGGCAGGTACAACTTATCCTCGCCAGAAAAATACAGAAGCAAGTAGTCGTTGGCCCCTTCGCCGATGGACATATGGTGCAGGCCGCCGAACTGGGACAGCCCGTAGTCCCGGTGGACCAGCAGGTCGCCCTCGGACAGGTCGTCGTACCGGTCAAGCCCTTTGAAGGCCTTGTCGCGCCGCTCGTGCGCCCGGGCGGCCTGAGGTTGGAGAACCTCCTCGCCAAGGATGCGCGTACGGTTCCAGCCAATGTCCATGCCCTTGCGCAACGGTGAGACCAAAGCGTAGAGCCCGGGCCTGTCCGGCGCATATTCCAGGGTGATGGGCAGACTCTCCTGCTCGGCCAGATTCAGGAACTTGGCCCGCGAACGCCGGGTGCGGAAGCTCAGGATGGTGGTTTCGCCAGCGCCCTGCCATTCTTTGATCCCGGCCATGAGGGCCGCCCACGGTCGCCGCGAGGCCTCGGGACGCCAGAAGATGTCCGTAAAATCGCTATACGGGGTCTCGGGCAGGTCGATGCCGATCTTCTCCCGGCCAATGGTCAGCTCTTCGAAAACCAATTGGCGGGCGGAACTCCACGCCTTGCGGGCCACGTCGTGGGAACGGACGACAAACCGCCTGGGCAGGCTGATTCCCTTGTCGCGTTCCTCGTCCTTCAAGAAGTCGCGCCACGCCTGTTCGCGGTCTTCGAGCCGCGCACGCAGACTTCCCCCGGAAGAAAGCAGCCAGGCCGCGTTCTTGGGCAGAAAGGCTTCAAGGCCCACGGGATCGTCATAGTACAGGCCGGGCCAGATGAACCCGTCATCGGCGTCGAGGCGCTCGGACAACGCCTGTTCCTGGGCGGCGGAGATTTCGCCGGTCTTGCGCAGTTTCTCCCACTGATCCCGGGCGCGAAAGCCACGGTCGCCTGTGGTGATGCAGGGGGCCACGGGCAGCAGCACGGCCTCGGCGAGATCCGCCTTGGAGCGCTGGGAGGCCGGATCGAACAGACGGATTTCCTCCAGTATATCGCCGAAAAATTCCAGACGCAGCGGCAACTCGTAGCCCGGCGCGTGAATATCCAGGATATCGCCGCGCATGGCCATATCGCCAGGCTCGGCCACGAGCTTGCGGCGCACGTACCCCCAGGAGACGAGTTGCTCCAGAAGGATGTCCGGGGACATCTCCTCGCCCTTGGCCAGGGCGGCCCAGTTCTCGCGCAGAACCGTCTCGTCGGGCCAGTGCGGCAGAAGATTGTCGGCGGTCATGAGCACGCCGCGCGGACCGTCCCGGTAGACCAACCCGTACAAGGCCGCCCACCGCTCGCTCCAGCCCGAGGATTCCGGGTTGCGCGAATGGTATGGCGGCAGAAAGGCCCACTCCCGCTCCCAAGCGGGCTGTTCGATCCCGCCGCCCGAACCGCGCGACAGCAGGGTCAACAGGGCCTGCATCTCCCGGAACTCGGTGACGCCGGGGACCACCAGGACCACGTTCGAGCCCCCGGCCAGCAGCGATCCCGCCAGCAGGGCCTGGGAACCCGGCCCGCTCTTGAAGACGCGGACCGTATCCACGGTCCCCTGCATGAAGTCGGCTATGTCCTTGGGATAAATGGCTGGCATGAATTTGCTGGGAAAAGGGTTTGCGGACGTACGGTCAAACAGAAAAGCCGCCTCTTCCCTAACGGGAGCGGGACGGCTTGTCACCAAGATTCCGTCCGGCCTAGACGGTGCCCAGGGCTTCCTTTTCCTCGTTGTCGAGGAGCGAGTCCAGGTCGAGCAGGATGAGCAACCGGTCATCGAGCTTACCCACGCCGTCGATGTAGTCTGCATCCATGCCCGCCACCACAGGCGGCGGCGGCTGCACGGAGTTGGCCGGAATGCGCAGGACCTCGGATACGGAATCGACCACGAAACCGACGATGATCATGTCGATCTCGATGACGATGATCCGGGTGTACTTGTCGTGCTCCTTGGACTGGAGCCCGAAACGACGGCGCATGTCCACAATGGGAATGACCTTGCCGCGAAGGTTGATGACGCCCTCGACAAACTCGGGCGCGCGGGGCACGTTGGTGATCTCCATGGTCCGGATGATTTCCTGGACCTGGAGAATATTGACCCCGAACTCCTCGTCGCCGATGCTGAAGGTCACCAGCTGGGTCAATTCCTGATCGACCTCGCCCTCTTCGTCGTCGATGATATCTTCAACTTCCGTTCTCATGGCTACCCCGTCTCGGATGACCGGACGCGTCCGACGGCACGCCCCGTTTTTCAAGCTCCGAATCTGTCAACCCTACCCTTTTTTGTCAATGAGAATATCCAGCCGGTCGGAATCCTTGGAAAGAAACCGGCCGCTCTCCCTGGCGGACGGGCTTAACCGGCCGCTTTTTCTTTTTTCGCCAACGAAAAAGCCGTGTTGTGTTTTTTCTCATACTTCGTTCGTAAAGTATGGTTGACGCTCAAAGGATAAAGGGCTAACGTAGGTCCAACTTTGTCCCTATACATTTGATTTTTATCACCTTTTGAAATGAGGCAAGCCGCTACGCATGGGTCAGTACGCCAATTTCCCCGATCACGACACGCTTGAAGCCCAAGTCAAAAGCCTGGCCGACAACGAACTCCTCGACTTCTGGGAAGAAACTCAGCAGTTGGCCAGGATGCTCGACCAGGCCGAGCAAACCGATCTGGAATACAACCCCGAATATGAGCGGGTCATTCTCCAGGAATTGCAATACCGCACCTGTTTCAAAGGCCGTATCTGATTTCTTCGGCCATGAAGAAAAAACTCCCCGCCTCAACCGAGACGGGGAGTTTTTTTTCGTGCCCGGGACCATTCCCTTAGGCAACCGGGGTGCGGCCTATGGAGAAGTAGGCGAATCCGGCCTTGCCCATACGTTCGGGCGGGTACAGGTTGCGACCGTCAAAGACGATTGGAGCGGTCAGGGTACTCTTGATGCGATCGAAGTCCGGGTTACGGAACTGATTCCAATCCGTGACCACGGCCAAGGCGTCCGCCCCTTCCAGCACGTCGTATTGGTCGTCCAGAATCTCAAGATTTTCGATGTGGCCGATCTCCTCGCGGGCGCGGGTGTTGGCCACCGGATCGAAGGCTCGAACCTTCATGCCCTGGGCGGTCAATTCCCTGATGACTTCAGTGGCCGAGGCCTCGCGGATGTCGTCGGTATTGGCCTTGAAGGCCAGCCCCCACAGGGCCAGGGTACGGCCTTTGACGCCGCCCTGAGGCGCGAAGTACGCCTTGATCTTTTCGGCCAGAATGCGCTTCTGTGTGTTATTGACCTCGTCCACGGAGCGGATGAGTTTGGCATCGTAGCCGTGCTCGGCTGCGGTGTCGATGAGCGCCTTGACGTCCTTGGGGAAACAGGATCCGCCATAGCCCACGCCGGGGTAAATGAAAGAATAGCCGATGCGCGAATCCGAGCCGATGCCCGCCCGCACTTCGGAGACGTCCGCCCCGACCCGCTCGCAGATGTTGGCCACTTCGTTAATGAAGGAAATCTTGGTGGCCAGCATGCAGTTGGCCGCGTACTTGGTCATCTCGGCCGAACGCACGCCCATAACGATGAGTTTTTCCCGGCTGCGCGCGAACGGGGCGTACAGGGATTTGATGGTCGTGGCCGAATGCTCGTCCGAGGTCCCGACGATGACCCGGTCCGGCTTCATGAAGTCGTTGACCGCGTCGCCCTCCTTGAGGAACTCGGGGTTGGAGACGACATCAAAACCAATGGTCTCGCCGCGCTTTTCCAATTCGGCCTTGATGATTCCGCGTACGCGGTCGGCGGTGCCCACGGGCACGGTGGACTTGTCCACCACGATCTTGGGCGTGGTCATCTTCCTGCCGATTTCGGAGGCCACGGCGTCCACGTACTTGAGATCGCAGGAACCGTCCTCACGGCACGGAGTACCCACGGTGATGAAGACCACGTCGGCCTCATCCAGGCCCTCGCCGAGGTCCGTGGTGAAATGCAGGCGGCCCTGCTCGGTGTTGCGCCTGACTAAATCCTCCAGGCCGGGTTCATAGATGTGGACCTTGCCGCTTTCCAAGGTTTTCACGACCTTGGGATTGACGTCCACGCAAAAAATATTGTTTCCCATTTCGGCAAAGCAGGCTGCGGAAACCAAGCCCACGTAGCCGGTGCCGACGATGCACACATTCATATGGCGTTGCTCCGGATAGAGTTTCTATGCGTTTTCAGGCAAAGCGGATACCGTGTACGGCCAGGCGCGTCAACACGAATGCAGGTGGCCTCCGAAATACCGCGCCTATTGCCATTCCGCATCAGGTACCTTACTTAATGAGGATATTATGCAATCAGGCACTCGGAGGATAATACAATGCCGGTACTCGTAGTCAACGTCGATCATGTGGCCACCCTGCGCCAGGCCAGAATGGGCATCGAGCCCGAACCCGTGACCGCAGCCTATATGGCGGAGCTGGCCGGGGCCACGGGCATCATCGTTCACCTGCGCGAAGACCGCCGCCATATCCAGGACCGCGACGTGCGCCTCATCAAGGAGACATGCAACACCCGGCTGCACCTGGAAATGGCCGCCACGGCCGAGATGCAGGGAATCGCCCTGGACGTCGAGCCCGAAATGGTCTGCCTGGTGCCGGAGAAGCGCAAGGAACTGACCACCGAGGGCGGCTTGAATTGCATCGGACGCGAAGCCGAGCTCAAGGAATTCCTGGCCCCTATCCATGAAAAGGGCATCCGCTCCAGCCTGTTCATCGACGCCGACCCCAAGCAGATCGAGGCGGCCATCGCCACGGGCACGGAATTCATCGAAGTCCACACCGGGCACTACGCCGATGCCAAGGCGTACAGCCAGCGGCGTGTGGAGCTGGAAAAAATTCTCAAGTCCATCTCCCTGGCCCGGGACATCGGTCTCAAGGTCAACCTCGGCCATGGTCTGAACTACCGCAACATCCTCAATTTCAAGGATGTGCCCGGCATCAGCGAATACTCCATCGGCCACGCCATCATGGCCCGGGCCATCTACGTGGGCCTGGACCGCGCGGTCCGGGACATGGCCGAACTGGTCCGGTCCTTCGCGGACTAGCGGGCAAACGGAATCACGGCATGATCAAGGGAACGGGCATCGACCTGACGGAATTGGACCGCATCCAGGCCCTCTGGGACCGGTACGGGGAACGGTTCGCCCGGAAAATCCTGACCGACCGGGAGCGGGAGCAGCTTCCCAGACGCAATCCCGTGCCGCGCCTGGCCGCCCTCTTCGCCTGCAAGGAGGCGGCGGTCAAGGCCCTGGGCACCGGCTTCACCGAAGGCATCCACTTCAAGTGCATCGAAGTCCTGCACCACGCCAACGGCAAGCCCGAAATCGGCTTTCTCGGCAAAGGCCTGGCCCGCTGCGAACGCCTGGGCGTGACCAAAGCGCACGTATCCATGACCCATTCCCGCGATGCCGCCGCCGCCACCGTGATATTGGAAGGACATTAACCCCAGTCCACAGGAGAGCTCATGCTGTCGCCCCTTCCGACCCCCGCCGAAATGGCCGTATGGGACCGGGAAACCATCCGCACCATCGGCATTCCCGGCGTGACTCTCATGGAGTCCGCCTCTCATGGAATAGTTAATGTGTTGCTTGAAGAATACGGCGACATCAACGGTGCAAAGATCTATTGCTTCGCCGGTTCCGGGAACAACGGCGGGGACGCCTTTGCCGTAGCCCGCCACCTGAACGATTTCGGGGCCGAAGTCACGGTCTTTCACACCCGGCCCAAGAAGGCGTATCGGGGCGAAACCCGGACGAACCTGCTGTGGGCGCAAAAACTCGACATCCCTCTGGTGCATCTGGCCGGAATGAATCCCGACGCCCTGCCCCAGCCCGATATCATCGTGGACGGCCTGCTCGGCACCGGCTTTCACGGGCCCCTGCGCGAGGACGTCCTGAATCTGGTGCGAGCCGTCAACCGGCTGGGCGAACGCGCCTTCGTCCTGGCCGTGGACATTCCCTCGGGGCTGAACGGCCTCACCGGACGCCCCCAGCCCGACGCGGTCCGGGCCGACGCTACGGCCACTCTCCAGGCCCCGAAACTGGGCCTGGTCCTGCCCGACGCCCGGCCCTACACCGGCGTGCTGCATGTCTGCCCCATCGGCATTCCCCGCAAAATCCGGGAAGACCACCCGCCCAGGCACCAGCTCATCACCGGGGAAATCATGAACGCCCTGCCCGCCCCGGCCCGCGACATGCACAAGGGCAGCGCCGGGCATGTTCTGGTGGTCGGAGGCAGCATCGGCCTGACCGGCGCGCCGCATCTGGCCGCCCTGGCCGGACTGCGTGGCGGAGCCGGACTGGTCTCCGTGGCCTGCCCCGCCGGGCTGGCCGACGCCGTCAAGGCGGGGTCCCCGGACATCATGACTCTGCCGCTGGGCACAGGCAACGCCTGGACCCGAGACATGGCCGCCTCGCTGAAGGCCGAGCTCCATCGCTTCGACGCTGTGGTCCTCGGGCCCGGCCTGGGCCGCACGCCTAAGGCCACAGCCTTCGCCCTGGACCTCGTCGCCGCCTGCAACGTCCCCCTGGTCGTGGACGCGGACGCCCTTTTCGCCCTGGCCGCTGTCCCAGGGTCCCTCGGGGCGATGCCCGAACAGGCCGTACTCACCCCCCATCCGGGCGAGATGGCCCGGTTGCTCGGCGTGGGGACGTCGGAAATCCAGGCCGACCGCCTGACCGCCGTGGACCGCTTCCTGTCCGTCTGCGACGCCACATTGGTGCTCAAGGGCGCAGGCACGCTGGTGGCCGACCGGGACATGACCTGCGTTTCCCCCTTCGCCGAGCCGAATCTGTCCGTGGGCGGCTCCGGCGACGTCTTGTCCGGTCTCGTCGGCGCACTCCTGGCCGGGGGACTCTCTCCCCTGCACGCGGCCTGTACCGGCGTTTTCTGGCACGGTCTGGCCGG
The DNA here is from genome assembly GCF_017351175.1 of Desulfovibrio sp. Huiquan2017. Lineage (NCBI taxonomy): Bacteria > Pseudomonadati > Thermodesulfobacteriota > Desulfovibrionia > Desulfovibrionales > Desulfovibrionaceae > Desulfovibrio > Desulfovibrio sp. Huiquan2017. The sequence goes on from NZ_JAFMPN010000009.1 coordinate 70,361, forward strand.
ACGCGCCCTGAACAACGAATTTCCCGCACGCGGCAACCTCGCGTCCGAAATCGCCAACATGCTGCCCCATACGGCGGCAGCCTTCACCAAGGAGCCTGAATCATGCTGAAAGCCAAAGACATCATGACCACCGAATGCATCACCCTGACCCCGGAAACCGATATCGCCACCGCGGCCAAGGTCCTTCTCGACAAGAAGATCAACGGCGCGCCGGTCCTGGATGACGGCAAGGTGGTCGGCGTGCTCTGCCAATCCGATCTGGTGGCCCAGCAGAAGAAGATCACCCTGCCTTCCTTCTTCACGCTGCTGGACGGGGTCATTCCCCTCTCCTCCCACGACGAACTGGACCGCGAAATGACCAAGATCGCCGCCCTCAAGGTGGGCGACGCCATGACCGCGGCCCCGACCTTCGTTCAACCCGAGACCTCCATCGAGGATGTGGCCACCCTGATGGCCAACCAGAAACTCTACACCTTGCCCGTGATCGAGAACGGCAAACTCGTCGGCGTTGTCGGCAAGGAAGACGTGCTCAAGACCCTGCTCAAGGATTAGGGGTCGGAACCGGCAATGCGTCTCACCCTGCATCTTCCCGACAGCGACGCCACCGTGGCCCTGGGCCGCGCCCTGGCGTCCGTCCTGTCCGAAATGGACGCACCCCCGGCTTTGCTCTTGCAAGGCGACCTGGGATCGGGCAAAACCACGTTGGTCAGGGGTTTCGTGGAATCCCTGCCCGGCGCGGAGGCGGCGGAGGTCTCAAGCCCGAGCTTCAACATCTGCAATCTGTATCCGACGACCCCCGGGGTGGCCCATTTCGACCTCTACCGACTGGAAGGCATGGAGCCGGACGACGCCCTGTTCGACGCCTTCGAGGACCCTGAAACGATCACCATCGTGGAATGGATACAGTACCTGCCCAGGGAAATGTGGCCACAAGACGCCCTTTTCCTGGAATGGACCCCGTCGGACACTGGACGAAGCCTCGTATTGCATGCGATGGGAGGTGCGGCCGGGGACGTCGTCAACGCCCTGCGGCCCGAGTGAAAACCGTATCTAGAGAAAGCAGTATCGAAGAATGAACATCGTCGTACAAAAATTCGGAGGCACATCGGTCCGCAACCTGGAATGCCAGCGCCAGGTCATGCAGAAGGTCCTGCGCCCCTACCGCGAAGGCAATAAGGTCATCGTGGTGCTCTCGGCCATGTCCGGAGAGACCAACCGGCTGCTGGAACTGGCCAACGAATGGTCGGACAACCCCGACCCGGCCGAGGCGGACGCCCTGGTCTCCACCGGCGAGCAGATCTCCTGCGCGCTGTTCGCCATGCTCCTCAAGCAACAAGGCGTCAAATGCCGCTCCGTCCTCGGTTTCCAGGCCCCGGTCAAAACCGACTGTTGCTACGGCAAGGCCCGGATCACCGACATCGACCAGAATCAACTCATGGGCATGCTCCAGGAATACGACATCCTGGTGGTCGCGGGCTTCCAGGGGTGCGACGAGAACATGCGCATCACCACCCTGGGACGCGGCGGCTCCGACACCTCGGCCGTGGCCCTGGCGGCGGCCATCAAGGCCGACGTCTGCGAAATCTACACCGACGTGACCGGCGTTTTCACCACGGACCCGAACCTCTGCGCCGACGCCCGCAAGATCGACCGCATTTCCTACGACGAGATGCTCGAAATGGCCAGCATGGGGGCCAAGGTGCTCCAGATCCGCAGCGTTGAGTTCGCCAAAAAATACAATGTAACCGTTCATGTCCGCTCCACCTTTTCCGACGAGCCGGGCACCATAGTCACCCAGGAGGATGAAAACATGGAAGCCGTCATGGTTTCGGGCATCGCTTATGATAAAGATCAGGCCCGCATCACGCTCATACACGTGAAGGACACCCCCGGCGTGTCCGCCCAGATTTTCTCCCCCCTGGCCGAAAAGAAAATTCTCGTGGACATGATCGTCCAGAACCCGTCCAAGGACGGCCTCACCGACATGACCTTCACCGTGCCCCGCGCCGACGTGAAGCAGACCATCAACACCCTGGAAAAACTAAAATACGAAATCGGCTACGAGGAGTTGTCCAGCAATTTGAACGTCGCCAAGGTCTCGATTATCGGCGTCGGCATGCGTAACCATTCCGGTGTGGCCTCCACGGCCTTCCGGGCGCTTGCCGATGAGAACGTGAACATTCTGATGATCAGCACCTCCGAGATCAAGATCACCTGCTTGATCGACGACAAGTACACCGAATTGGCCGTACGCACACTCCATAAAGCCTTCAACTTGGAGGAAGGCAAACACATCGAGTAACCGATGCAACAAATCACGATATATGACACGACGTTGAGAGACGGAGCCCAGGCCGAAGAACTGAATCTGACCACCCAGGACAAGATCCGCATAGCCCAGAAGCTGGACGACTTGGGCATCCATTACATCGAGGGGGGCTGGCCCGGCTCCAACCCCACGGACAAGAAGTTTTTCGACGCGGTCCGGTCCTGCACCTTCAAAAACGCCAAGCTGGCCGCCTTCGGGTCCACGCACATGGCCAAGTTCACGCCCGAGAAGGACCCGAATCTGGCTGGACTGCTTGAGGCCGAAACCCCGGTGGTGACCATCTTCGGCAAGACCTGGGACATCCATGCAACCATAGCACTGGGCGTCCCGCTTGAGCGCAACCTGGAACTCATCGCCAACTCCGTGGCCTACCTCAAGGCCCGGGTGGACGAGGTCATCTTCGACGCCGAGCACTTCTTCGACGGGTACAAGCGCAACCCCGAATACGCCATGAAAGCCCTGAACGCCGCGCTTGAAGCCGGCGCCGACCGGCTTGTCCTCTGCGACACCAACGGCGGCTCCCTGACCAGCGAGATAGGCGAGGCCGTGCGGGCCGTGCGCGAAAAACTTCCCGAAGCGCGCCTGGGCGTGCACGCCCACAACGACTCCGAACTGGCCGTGGCCAACTCCCTGGAAGCGGTCCGCCTCGGCGCGGTCCAAGTCCAGGGCACCATCAACGGCTACGGCGAGCGGTGCGGCAACGCCAACCTCTGCTCGGTCATCCCCAACCTCGAACTCAAGATGGGCTTCACCGTCATCGGTCGAGACAACCTGGCGAAACTCCAACCCATTTCGAACTTCGTCAGCGAAATAGCCAACCTGCGGCCATTCATGCGCCAACCCTTCGTGGGCGCGTCCGCCTTTGCCCACAAAGGCGGTATCCACGTCAGCGCCATCCTCAAGGATGCCCGGACCTACGAGCACATCCCGCCCGAAACCGTGGGCAACGAGCGCCGCGTACTCCTCTCGGACCAGGCGGGCAAATCCAACATCCTGTTCAAGGCCCATGAGCTGGGCTACAAGCTGGAAAAAGACGATCCCACCGTGGATCGACTGCTCAAGGAACTCAAGATCAAGGAAAGCATGGGCTACGAATACTCCGTGGCCGACGCCTCCTTCGAACTCGTGCTCCGCCAGACCTTGGGCCAGCCCCTCCACTATTTCCACTTCCGAAACTTCTTCGTGGTGGACGCCAAGCGCGAGGAAGACCCCGAACCCATGTCCGAGGCCACGGTCATCGTGGACGTCAAGGGGCAGCAGGAACACACTGCGGCCACCGGCCTGGGCCCGGTCAACGCCTTGGACCAGGCTCTGCGCAAGGGACTGGAACGTTTCTACCCTGGGCTCAAGGAGATGCGCCTGCTCGACTTCAAAGTCCGCGTCCTGTCCGGCGCGGTGCGCGACACCGGAGGCACGGCCTCCTTTGTCCGCGTCCTGGTCGAAAGCGGCGACAAAACCGACCATTGGACGACCATGGGCGTGTCCCACAACATCATTGAGGCATCTTGGCAGGCCGTCGTCGATGCCATCAACTACAAGCTCTTCAAGGATGAAATGGCTGCGGCCGAATAGCCGAAGCCTCCGGCGGCCGGGGGAAGGGAGCGGGAGCCCCTTTGAAAAAGGTTCTCCCTCTCCCCTTCCGCCGGGTCCCCATCCCCTTTCCCTTCCTAAACTTTTTAGCGCCGCTTCGCAGGGAAATACTGCATGACAAAGCCCCCCGGCTCTACTGAGCCAGGGGGCTTTTCTTCATCATTCTCTGGAGGGAATCGGGTGGCGCAGCCATCCGACAGCGGCTCTCTCTTCCGCCGCCCCATCGTTCTCGAATTAGATTTTCGAGAGTGGATCGGCTGTATTTTCTTCCGGGGGTTTTCACCGCAGCGTAGCCATCTATGTGAGGCTGAAAGCCCTTCGGAGAAAACCTACGGACGGTCTGCTATCGGACCGCCCAACAACCCTACATCGCGGCCGTCTTCTTGATGAGGCGCAAAAGCTGGTTGGTGAAACCTGCCTCGTTGTCATACCAGGCGATGACCTTGACCTGGGTGCCGCCCATGACGCGGGTCAGCGAGCTGTCCACCACGCCGCCGAAGGTGGAACCCATGAAGTCCACGGAGACCAGCGGCTCGTCGGTGTAGCCCATGGAATCGTTGGCCGCCGCCTTGAGGGCCGCGTTGACCTCTTCCACCGTGGTCTCGCGCTTCAGTTCGCAAACCAGGTCCACCAGGGACACGTTGGGGGTGGGCACGCGGATGGACATGCCGTCCAACAGGCCGTTCAGTTCGGGGATGACCAACCCCACGGCCTTGGCCGCGCCGGTGGTGGTGGGCACCATATTCACGGCGCAGGCGCGTGCGCGGCGCAAGTCCTTGTGGGAGCCGTCCAAGATGCGCTGGCTCATGGTGTAGGAATGCACCGTGGTCATGATGCCGTGCTTGATGCCAAAGGCGTCGTTGATGACCTTGGCCACCGGGGCCAGGCAGTTGGTCGTGCACGAGGCGTTGGAAATGATCTTGTGCTCGGGCTTGAGCTCCTCGTCGTTGACGCCGATGACCACGGTCACGTCCGAATTTTTGCCCGGCGCGGAGATGATCACTTTCCCGGCGCCACAGGCGAGGTGCTTCTCGCAGCTCTCGCGGTCGGTGAACTTGCCGGTGGACTCAATGACCAGGTCGCAGCCCATCTCGCCCCAGGTCCATTCGCCTGGCGCATTGCGGGTCACCTTGACCGGCTTGCCCGCCATGACGAATCCATCCTCAGTGGGCTGCACGTCCGGGAACCGGCCGTGCACGGAGTCGTATTTCAGCAGGTGGGCCAGATCCTCGTTGGAAGCACGCGCGTTGACGGCCACCAATTCCAGATCGCTCTCTTCCGCCAACAACCGGGCCAGATACCGGCCGATGCGTCCAAATCCGTTCAAGCCTATCTTCGTCGCCATGCCGAGTCCTCCTGTGTGGTAAGCGATTATCTCTCTGAATGTAGCTTTATCGGGCAACAAACATACTGTGCCAATGATTTTCCGTCAACGGGGTTCACGAAATGATATCCTTCAGCAGATCCAACGTCTCTCGGTCCGTGAAGTCGAAATGCAGCGGGGTCAGGGTGATGTGCCCCTCGGTCAGCAGCGCGCGGTCGCGGTCCGGGCTGATGCGGCCCGGCGGAATGGCCCCGCTGAGCCAGTAATAGGGTCTGCCGCGCGGATCCTGCCGGGTATCGTAGATGTCGTCATAGGACGCGCGGGTGTGCGGGCAGATGATCAATTCCTTCGCCTCCCCGATGGGGCAATTGGGGAAATTGAGATTGAGCACGCGCTTACGCGGCAGGTCGGCCCAGGGAATCCTGGGCAGCAATTCGGCGCAATAGCGGGCCTGGCCGCTCAAGTCCTCGGGGTTGAAATTGTCCATGGACACGGCCATGGACGGAATTTCCATCAGTGCCCCCTCCGTGGCGGCGGACACTGTCCCGGAATAAAGGATATCCACGCCCACGTTGGCCCCCGCGTTGATCCCGGACAGGACCAGATCGGGCTTTTCCTCCAGCAATGTGGACAAGCCGAGCTTGACGCAATCCACGGGGGTGCCGTAGACGCCCTGACCGACGAAACCGTTTTCACGGAACTGCTTGACCCGGATGGGCAGGGCCAGGGTCACGGCGTGCCCCACGGCGGACTGTTCCGTAACCGGGGCGACCACATGGACCTCGTGTCCGGCCTCCCTAAGGGCGAAATACAGGGCGCGCAGACCGATGGCCTGAATGCCGTCATCATTGGCGAGCAAAATGTTCATCGCGTTTCCGCCTGCAAGCTAGGATTTGACAATACGTGTGAAATCAGGTTCATAACCCTGAGCGGGCCGCGCAACTTCCGCGCCGGTCCGTTTCCCGTGCGTATATGTATGATACGTGTATGGGCGGGGTACCTCAACATCAATCCAATGGCAAGATCAGTGGGCAAAAAGTCGCAATATATCCAGTCTCTGTCAGCGGGCCAGACCGTGGACGATCTCTTCCTCCTGGCCGGGGCCAATCAGGCCCAGTCCAAAAACGGCCCCTACTGGAACCTCTCGTTCCAGGACGCCACCGGCGTCATCGACGGCAAAATATGGAGCCCGAAAAGCCTGGAATACCCCACCCTCGAACCGGGTTGTCTGGTCCGCGTTCGGGGATTCGTGGAAAGTTACCGCGACAAGAATCAGCTCAAGGTCGATCAGATGGACGTGCTCGACGCTTACGATTCCGGCGTGAACCTGTCCGATTTCCTGCCCGCCTCCGCGACCCCGCCCGAGGAGTTGATGGAGGCCCTGGAGGACATGGTCACCGAGCATATGCGGCACAAGCCGTGGAAGACCCTCTGCCGCAAAGTCCTCGGCAACGAGGAGATCCGCGCCCGGCTGCTGACCGCGCCCGGCGCCAAGACCGTCCACCACGCCTACGTGGGCGGCTTGCTGGAGCACACCCTGGGCGTGGCCCGGGCGTGCATGGCCCTGTGCGACGTTTACCCCGACCTGGATCGCCAGACCCTGCTGGCGGGAGCCATCTTCCACGACCTGGGCAAGGCGTGGGAGCTGTCCGGCGGCCTAACCAACGAATACACCGACGAGGGACGGCTGTTCGGCCACATCCAGATCGGCGTGGAGAAGCTGGAGCCGTTCCTGGCCCGTTCCCCGCGCCTCGAAGAAAGTCTGAAGCTGCACCTGAAACATTTGATAACCAGCCATCACGGCGAGCACGAATTCGGCTCTCCGGTGCGGCCCAAGACCCCGGAAGCGTTCGTCCTGCACTTCGCGGACAACATGGACGCCAAGCTGAACATCATTGACCAGGCCTACGCCGACATGGACAAGACCGGCGCGACCTGGTCCCCCTATATGCGCTTCCTGGAACGCAACGTATTCCGGCCCGAGCCCACCCCCGACAACGCCAAAAGGCAGAACGCGAAAGCGGAGAACCAATGTTTATTACCTTTGAAGGCATAGAGGGGACCGGCAAGTCCACACAGATCGCCCGTGTCCGCGAATATTTCGAGGCGCAGGGCCGGGAGGTCGTCCAGACCATGGAACCGGGCGGCAGCCGCATCGGCGTGGAGCTGCGCAAGATGCTTCTGCACGTGGACAACCGCGAGATCACGCCCACCACCGAACTTTTCCTCTACTTGGCCGACCGCGCCCAGCACGTGGGGCAGATCATCCGGCCCGCGCTCGAAGCGGGCAAGGTGGTCCTGTGCGACCGGTTCGCAGATTCGACCATCGTCTACCAGGGCTACGGGCGCGGCCTGGACACGTCCATGCTCAGGGAACTCAACGGCGTGGCCGTGAACGGCCTGTGGCCGGACCTGACCATCGTTCTGGACATCGACCCGGAGATAGGCTTGAAACGGGCCACCCTGCGCAACATCGAAGACGGCAAGGCCAAGGAGGAGGGACGATTCGAGGCCGAGCACCTCTCCTTTCACCAGCGTATCCGCGAAGGCTACCTGACCTGGGCCGCCTTCAACCGCAAACGCATTCGCGTGATCGAGGCAGCCGGCACCCCGGAAGAGGTCTTCGCCCGGGTCAAGGCCGCCATCGAGAATTTGGGAAACGATGCGGCCTGATCCGCAGGCTCTCTTTTTACACGATCGTGCCTGGAAAACTCCGGGTATTGTGCTATGGTGCAACCAGAATGGCGGCTGTTCCTTTTCGCCAACCAAACACCCGAGACCGCATGTCGGCTGAACTTTTGCATAAAAAGTCAATATTTCTGCACCGTTCCACCCTGGTGGACACGACCAAAACCCTGCTCCTCCTGGCCGCGATCATCTGGCTGCTGATTCTGGGCTCACAACGGTTGGGCTACAACTGGCAGTGGTACCGCATCCCGCAATATCTCTGGACCGTCACCGACCGGGGTTTTACCTGGGGGCCTCTCATGGAGGGCCTCGGGGTAACCTTCCGCATCACGGGCATCAGCCTGGTGTTCATGATGGGCATCGGCCTGACCACCGCGTTGATGCGCATGTCCACGTCCTGGGCCGCCCAGGGCGTGGCCCGCGGGTACATGGAGTTGATCCGCAACACCCCCCTGCTGATCCAGATATTCTTCATGTATTTCGTCATCGCGCCCATCCTGGACATCTCGGCTTTCCGCTCGGCGGTCATCGCCCTCAGCCTGTTCGAGGGGGCCTACGCCTCGGAGATATTCCGGGCGGGAATCACCTCCATCGACAAGGGCCAATGGGAGGCAGCCAAGAGCCTCGGCATGGGGCCTTACGCCATGTACCGCTATATCATCCTGCCCCAGGCCGTGCGGCGGGTACTCCCGCCCCTGACCAGCCAGGCCGTGTCCCTGGTCAAGGATTCGGCCCTGGTCTCGACCATCGCCATCCTGGACCTGACCCAACGCGGCCGCATGATTGACGCAGAAACATTTTTGACGTTTGAAATATGGTTCACCGTCGCCGCCATTTACCTGGCGGTCACCCTGGCCCTGTCCGGGGTGGTCCGATTGCTGGAACGACGCTTCAACGGCCTTCGGGTCTAACCGCAAAGGAGCTCATCATGACCATTTGGAGAGCTACGAAGATCGGCGGCGTGATCATGATCGCCATCCTCGGCGTGTCCCACGTCACCTTTGCCCAGGAATCCTGCAAGTAACCTTTGACACGGCGCAATGACGCCGACCAAGGAGAAGCTCATGAAAACCCTTCGTCACCTGGCCATCGCAACACTTTTCATTCTGCTCGCAGCCGGCTTCGGGTGCAGCCAACAACCCCCTGAACAAAAAACCGAGAAAAATGGACCGGCCGTTGCCGCCGAAAGCGGCAGCCAGCTTGACGCCATTCTCAAACGCGGCACCATCCGGGTCGGTTTCGACACTTTCAAGCCCTGGGCCATGAAGGACAAGAACGGCGAATACATCGGCTTCGAGATCGAAGTGGCCCGCCGACTGGCCAAGGACATGGGCGTCAAGGTCGAATTCGTGCCCACCAAGTGGTCCGGCATCATTCCGGCCCTGCTGACCGGCAAGTTCGACATCATCGTCGGCGGCATGTCCGTCACGCCCCAGCGCAACCTGAAGGTCAACTTCTCCCTGCCCTACGAATATTCGGGCATGTCCATCGTGGCCAGCAAGAAACTCGCCGCGGGCCGAAGCAGCATCAATGACTTCAACAATCCGGCCACGACTATCGCCGTGCGCCTGGGCACCACCGCTGCCGAGGCGGCCAAAAACTTCCTGCCCAAGGCCAAGATCCTGTTCTTTGACGAAGAATCCCAAACCATCCAGGAACTGCTCAACGAGCGCGTGCACGCCGTGGTCGCCTCCAACCCGCTGCCCCTGAGCCTGTCCAAGGAGTATGCGGACCAGCTCTTCCTGCCGCTCAAGGACGACTTCACCAGGGAGCCCATCGCCTTTGCCGTGAAAAAAGGCGACCTCGACTTCCTCAACTGGCTGAACAACTGGGTCCGCGTGACCATGAGCAAGGGCTGGCTGCAAAACCGCTACGAATACTGGTTCTTCACCAACGACTGGGAAAACCAGATCCAGTAGCCGGGCCCGTTCATTGCCTATCCGAAAAACCGAAAAACATCTGAAGATCACCCTGCTGGACGCCGCCATCCTGGCGGCTCTGGCGGGGTTCTTCGGGTACGTCCTGTTCAAGGCGGCCACCGGCCTCAACTACCACTGGAAGTGGGAGATCATCCCACAGTTCCTGGTGCGCTTCGACGAACGCACCGGATCGTGGGCGCCGGGGCTGCTGACCCAGGGGCTGTTCACCACTATCCGCCTGTCCGTGTGGTCCGGCCTCCTGGCCATGGTCCTCGGCGTGTTCATGGGATTGTTCAGGGTCAGCCCGAGCCTGTTCAAACGACAGGTGGGCGCGGTCTATGTGGGGCTCATCCGCAACACCCCGCCGCTGGTGCTCATCTTCGTATTCTACTTTTTCGTCGGCGACCAGATCATGACCCTCCTCGGCGTGGACCGGCTCATCTACGCCCTGTCCGACGGCGCGCGCGAGGTCCTGGGCTGGTTCTTCGGGCCCATGAACCGATTCCCCCGGTTCCTGTCCGCGCTGATCACCCTGGCCCTGTTCGAGGCGGCCTACATCGCGGAAATAGTCCGCGCCGGCATCGAATCGGTGGAGCCCGGCCAGTGGGAGGCCGCTGCCGGGACGGGCCTGACCCGGGTCCAGTCCCTGCTCTACGTCATCCTTCCCCAGGCCCTCCAGCGGATGTTGCCAGCCTTGGCCGGACAGTTTATATCCATAATCAAGGACTCGGCCATCGTTTCGGTCATCTCCATCGAAGAGTTGACCTTTCAGGCCCAACAGCTCATGACCACCACATACCGGAGTTTCGAAATCTGGACCCTGGTGCTGGCCATGTATTTCGTACTTACGTTTCTGTGTTCCCTGCTGGTCCGCAAATGGGAACTCAGGCTGAACAGATAATGCGGACATGTTCAACTGGTTGAAAAATTTTTGAAAACACAAGACGGAATGCCCGTACCCACGCACCCGCCAAACCGTTCGACATGGAGGCGTTTCACATGAACGACATCAAAGTCTATGCCCTCTCCACCTGCATCCACTGCAGAAATGCCAAAAAATATCTCGATGAATGCGGCGTGAAATACGAATGCGTCCACGTGGATGAACTGACCGGCGACGAACGCAAACAAGCCGTCAAGGCGGTCAAGGAAGTCAACCCGGCCGTCTCCTTCCCGACCATTGTCATCAAGGACAAGGTCATCGTTGGTTTCCACAAGGATCAGATCGACAAAGCCCTCAAGGAGGACTAGCTCATGGACGCCAAGCAACTCTATGCCTCGCTGAAAAAGATCCAGGAGCCCAAAGGCTACCATTTCAATACAGACATGGACATGACCATGCCCTTGCTGGAAAGCCTGCTGACCAACAAGGAGCGCTTCGGCTACATGGCCTGTCCGTGCAGGCTGGCCAACGGCGAATACGAAGAGGACAAGGACATCATCTGTCCCTGCGTGTACCGCGAAGAGGACGTCAGGGAATACGGCGCCTGCTACTGCGCCCTCTACGTCAGCAAGGAATACAACGACGGCTCCATCGAGAAAAAAGTGGTTCCCGAACGCCGCCCGCCGGAAAAGATTCTCTTCTAGGCCCGCAGCCCGGAGGAAAAGAAAGGCCCGCTTGAAGCGGGCCTTTGTCATTATTTCGAGGCGGTTTTCAACTCCTCCATATTGGGAAGCAGCGCCTTGCCTTCTCGTTCCTTTTCCTTTACTTCCCGGCAGCATTTCTCCAGAAAGACATACCGGTAGGCCGACGTCGGATGTGTGGAGGCATGGCCGATCGCGTAGGGGTTGTCGGCCCCCATACGACGCCAGAAATTCGGAGCTCCCGTGGAATCGTATCCGGCCCGTTCCATGAAATACACGCCCATGTAGTCCGCTTCCTGCTCAAACTCCTGGCTGTACATCATCCCGGCGGCATTGGCGAAACTATTGGTGTACACCCCCGTGACTCCGGCAAGCAGGCCGTCCAGCACCGCACCGAAGATGCGGTTGCCCGTTTGCTTGGAGATATGCCCCATCACGTTGTGGCCCATTTCGTGCCCCAACACCAGAGCCAGTTCATCGTCGCTCTGGATATAATTCATCATGCCTCTGGTCACGACCACGGAATCCCCGTCGGCATAGGCATTGACCACGGTGTCGTCGGACATGCTGACGGCGTAGTCGCACCGCTTGGCGGGGGTGGCGGAAAGCGCCGTTGGGACGCCGTTCCGTTCGACCCAAAAGGCCAGGGGAGCGCCCGTCTCCAGTCCTTCCTGAAGCTGATCATTGAATTTTTCGTAGGCCTTGTCCCCCGTCGCCACCTTTTGCCCGTTGAGCATCAGGATGACGTCTCCGGCCTGGAATCCGGCCTCGGCGGCCGGAGTACGGGCGAAGACCCGAGTCACTTTGATATGTTCATCCAGGCCCAGGGTATCCTTGTAGGCCTGCCGCCACTCCTTGGGCACGTTGTCTATGGAATTGGTGTCCATGCCCAGATAGTAGGTCACCCGGTCTCCACACAAGGCGGCCCCGTGCTCAAGCACCGGTAGGGAAACCGCGCTGAGCCGCCAGAATTTCTGCATGCGGGCCTCGACGTGCATTCGCTTTTGAATGGCCGCCTCTTGGGCGGCCAGCGCGGGATCGACGTCAGGCCGCGCCGTTACCGGAGCACAACCGACGAACAGGAAGGGGAAAAGAGACAGGAACAGGACAACAAGAGGAAAGCGGCGCATGATTGTGTACCTTGGTGCGGTGTTGATGACGCACCAAGGTACATAATCACCCAATCTGTATCAAGCGGCAAAACCGCTCTTCACAGGGTTCGCCCCCGCTAGCGTTGCGACAGCGTCAGGGCCCGGTCCAGATCGTCGATGATGTCGTCCGCGTCCTCCAGGCCCACGGAAATCCGCACCAGATCCAGGGGCACGCCCGCGGCGGCCTGCTCCTCGGGAGTGGACTGGCCGTGGGTGGTGGACGCAGGATGGATGACCAGGGTCTTGGCGTCGAGGATATTGGCCAGGTGGGAGCAGATTTCCACGGATTCGATGAACTTGCGGCCTGCCTCCAGCCCGCCCTTGACCCCGAACCCAAAGACCGCGCCGGGGCCCAGCGGGAAGGTGTTCTTGGCCCGATCAAAGTCGGGATGGCTTGGCAGGCCCGCGTAATTGACCCACTCCACCGCATAATGCCCTTCCAGAAACTCGGCCACCTTGCGGGCGTTCTCGCAGTGCCTGCGGGCGCGCAGGGGCAGGGTCTCCAACCCTTGAAGGATCAGAAAGCTATTCTGCGGCGCGATGGTCGCGCCCGTGTCGCGCATGAGCCCTATACGCACCTTGGTGGTGAACACGGGGCACGGCTCGCCCGACGGCCCGCCCAGAGCCTCCCACAAATTCATGTCGTGGTAGGTCGAGTCCGGCGAGGTCAACTCGGGATACCGGCCCCCGGCCGCCCAATCGAAATCGCCTTTCTCCACAATGGCTCCGCCCATGGCCGTGCCATGACCGCCCACGATCTTGGTCAGGGAATAGACCGCGATGTCGCAGCCGAAATCGAAAGGGTTGAAAATGGGCGGCGGAGCCACTGTGGCGTCCAAAATGAACAGCAGCCCGTGGCCATGCGCGACTTTGGCGATGCCGAGCAGATCGTCCACATTGCAGCGCGGATTGCCGATGGCCTCGGAATAGACCAGCCGGGTATTCTCGTCGATGGCCGCTTCGAAGTTGGCGGGATCGCTGGAATCCACGAAACGCGCTTCGATGCCGAACCGCTTCAGTGTATGCTCGAACAGGGTTTGGGTCCCGCCGTACAGGTTGGAGCCGGTGACGATATTCTGCCCGGCGGACACAATGGTCGTGACCGCATAGAAGATGGCGGCCATGCCGCTGGCCGTGGCGATGGCACCGGCGCCGCCGTGCAGGGCGGCCAGCCGCTTCTCCAGCACGTCCGTGGTCGGGTTGTTCAATCGGGTGTAGATATAGCCCGGCTCCCGCAGGGAAAACAGATCGGCCGCATGGTTGGTGTCGCGGAACAGGTACGCGGTGGTCTGATATATGGGCACGGCGCGAGCGCCGGTAGCATCCGGGGTGTGGCCCGCGTGCAGGGCCAGGGTCTGGGGTCCGTAGTGTTTTTCGTTCATGATTTTTTCTCCTTGGTCCGGGCGAAAAACGCGCCCGCTCGACAATCAAAATGCGCCTTCACCCCCGGATTGGCAAGGGTGTGACGCATTGCGATTCCTTATCGCCGCCATCATCAACAGGGAGATGGAACGGGTCTTACTCAGAATTGGGACAGGAACGATTTTCCGAGGCGGCCCGAAGGAATGCGGACCGACGTTTCGAATTTCGCTAACACAGGGGTCAGCGAAAGATCCCCGCCCCGGGACAAACAGAGCAGACCGGGGCGGGGATCACCCGTCCAGGCCCGTCCGTTCCAACCAGGCAGCAAACGCTGCTTGGGCCCGCTTGCCGTAGGCTTCCTTGCGCAATTTCTTCTTAATCCGCCCCTCAAGGCCCGGCATAAGCCCGAAATTGACGTTGGACGGCTGAAATTGCTTGTCCGGCTTGGTCCGCAGGTGATTCATGAGCGCGCCCAGCGCCGTCTCCACCGGCAGATCGGTCAACTCGCCGCCATGCAGCCGCCGTCCCATCGACAACCCGAGCCACAGCCCGCAAGCCGCGGATTCCAGATAGCCTTCCACCCCGGTGATCTGTCCGGCCAGATACACGCCGGGCCGGTTCTTCAATTGCAGGGTTTCATCCAGGACCTCGGGGGCGTTGACATAGGTATTGCGGTGAATGGACCCCAGGCGCAGGAATTCGGCGTTTTCCAATCCCGGGATCATGCGAAAAATACGTTTTTGCTCCGGATACTTGAGTTTGGTCTGAAAGCCCACCAGGTTGAAGGCGGTCTTGTCCGCGTTTTCGGTGCGCAACTGGACAATGGCGAAGGGGCGCTCGCCGGTACGCGGGTCCGTGAAGCCCACGGGCTTGAGCGGGCCGAAGGCCAGCGTCATCTCCCCGCGCTCGGCCATGGCCTCCACAGGCAGGCAGGCCTCGAAATGGACCTCCTTCTCGAACTCGCGCGGCTTGACCTTCTCCCCTTCGAGCAGCGCGGCCACGAACGCCTTGTATTCGGCCTCGTCCATGGGGCAGTTGAGATAGTCGTCATCCTCGGGCTTCCAGCGCGACCCCCAGAACGCCTTGTCGAAATCCACGGAGTCGCGGGATACGATGGGCGCGATGGCGTCGTAGAAATAGAGCCGTTCGTCGCCAACGGCGGCCATCAGGCTCTCGGTCAGTTCGGGGCTGGCCAGGGGACCGGCGGCCACGACCACCGCGTCGCAATCCCGAAGGGCCTCGTCGTCCAGGGAAACGACTTCCCGGCGAACCACGGTGATCCGCTCGTGGCCCTCGATTTTTCCGGTAATGTATTGGGAGAACAGGGCACGGTCCACCGCCAGGGCTCCGCCCGCCGGGACGCGCGTGGCGAAGGCCGCCTCCATGACCAGGCTGCCGAGGCGCTCCATTTCCTCCTTGAGCAGCCCGATGGCCGCGGCCGGGCCCATGGCCCGGAAGGAATTGGAACAGACCAGTTCGGCCAGGCCGTCCTCGGTGTGCGCCTCGCTGCGCTTCTCCGGCTTCATTTCGAAAAGCGTCACCGAGATTCCGACCCCGGCCAACTGCCAGGCGCAGTCGCACCCGGCCAGGCCGCCGCCAATGATCGCCACATGTGTCATTTGCCCTCCCCACCGTCGTTTACGTCCGCCGCAATATGCCGTATAGATGGCCAACGGCGAACCCTTGGAATTTCTTATGACAAAACCATTACTGGACATACGCGGGCTGACCACCTGCTTTTCCTCCGCCCAGGGCATTGCCAAGGCGGTGGATAACGTCAGCCTTTCCTTTATGCAAGGAGAAACCCTGGCCATCGTCGGCGAGTCCGGCTGCGGCAAGACCGTGCTCGCCCTGTCCATCCTCGGGCTCATACCCGATCCGCCGGGCCGCATCACGGACGGGACCATCCTGTACCGGGGCACGGATCTCCTGGATCTGTCCGAGCACGAACTCATGCACATCCGGGGCAACGCCATCTCCATGATCTTCCAGGAACCCATGACCGCGCTCAACCCGGTCTTCCGCATCAACGACCAGATCGCCGAGCCGCTGCGCCTACACCAGAAATTCGGCAAGCACGAAGCCCTGGAAAAAGCCGTGGACGCCCTGAAGCTGGTGGGCATCCCCAATCCGGCCAAGATCGCCACGTCCTATCCCCACGAACTGTCCGGCGGCATGCGCCAGCGGGTCATGATCGCCATGGCCCTGGCCTGCAACCCGGATCTGCTCATCGCGGACGAACCGACCACGGCGCTGGATGTAACCATCCAGGCCCAGATCCTGGACCTCATGGACGAACTCAGGGAACGCATGAACGGCTCGCTCATGCTCATCACCCACGACCTCGGCGTGGTCGCCCGCATGGCCCGCCGCGTGGCGGTCATGTACTCGGGCAAGATCGTCGAGCTGGCCGGGGTGAACGAAATCTACGCCGAACCGCTGCACCCCTACACCCAAGGGCTGCTCGACTCCATGCCTTCCCTGGGCGAAACCCGGGAGCTCCGTCCCATCCCCGGCATCGTGCCGTCCATATTCGAGCTGCCCCAGGGATGCCGGTTCCACCCGCGCTGTCCCAAAGCGTACCCGAAGTGCTCACTCATGCTCCCACCGCTGTTCGAACCGCAACCGGACCACACGGTCCGCTGCTGGCTCTACGAGGACTAGGCCATGGCCCTGCTCGAACTGATCGATGTGACCAAGCATTACCGGGTCTCCGGCGGGCTGATGGGGCTGACGACCGGCACTGTGCGCGCCGTGGACGGAGTGACCCTGAGCGTGGAGCGGGGTCACACGCTGGGGCTGGTGGGCGAATCCGGATGCGGCAAGTCCACCCTGGCCAAATGCATCATGGGGCTGACGCCGGTTACCTCCGGCGAGGTTCTCTTCGGCAACCGCTCCATCAACGCCTGGGACGAGAAAAAGCTGCGCTCCAAGATACAGATGATCTTCCAGGATCCTTATTCCTCCCTGAATCCGCGCCAGAAAATCGGCTCCATCATCCGCGAAGGGCTGGATATCCATGGCATCGGCACCCGAGAGGAACGCCGCGAAAAGGTTGCCCAACTCCTCAAGCTGGTCGGCCTGCGGCCCGACCATGGCAACCGCTATCCCCACGAATTTTCCGGCGGCCAGCGCCAGCGCGTGGCCGTTGCCCGATGTCTGGCCCTGGACCCCAAGCTCGTGGTTTGCGACGAGCCGGTATCCGCCCTGGACGTCTCGGTCCGGGCCCAGGTCCTCGACTTGCTCAAAGACCTCCAGAAGCGCTTGAACCTAACCTACGTGTTCATTTCCCACGACCTGTCCGTGGTCAGCCACATCTGCGACCGGGTGGCGGTCATGTACCTCGGCCGAATCATGGAAATCGGCGAAAGCAAGGACCTGTTCGCCGCCCCCAAGCACCCGTACACCAAGGCCCTGCTGTCCGCCGTGCTCCGGCCCGACCCCACGGACAGGCCCCAACGCATTACCTTGACCGGCGACCTGCCGAGCCCCATGAACCCGCCTGCGGGCTGTCCGTTCCACCCCCGCTGTCCCGAGGCCTTCGACAAATGCCGAAACGGCCGCCCGGAACTCATGGAACAGCCCGACGGCACGCGCGTCGCCTGCTGGCTCTACGGCGGACAATAACTGTACCGGGCCACGCGCCGCCCATCTGTATCTGGACCGGACAAACCGGTTGGGGCATATTGCCTCCCTAAATTCACACCCCCAAGGAGCGAACATGATAACCCGGGAAGAAGCCTTTACCCTGCTCAAGGAACACAACAGCGAAGCCAGCCTGATCAACCATGCCCTGGAGTCCGAGGCCGTCCTGCGCGGCCTGGCCCGCAAGCTGGGCACGGACGAGGAGCTGTGGGGCATCACCGGCCTGCTCCACGACCTTGACTACGCCGTGACCAAGGAAACCTACGCCCGCCACGGCCTGGATACCGTGGAACTGCTCGCGGGCAAACTGCCCGAGGAAGCGTTGAACGCCATCCGCCGCCACGCCGCCGAAATGAACGGGGCCGAAGGCCCGGAAACGGACTTCGACTACGCCCTGCGTTGCGGCGAAACCGTCACCGGCATGGTTCACGCGGGCGCATTGGTGCGGCCTACCAAGATCGACGGCATGCAGCCCAAAAGCCTCAAGAAGAAAATGAAGGACAAGGCGTTTGCCGCCAGCGTCAACCGCGACTGTATCCGCGAATGCGACAAGATCGGCCTGGAGCTGGGCGAATTCCTCCAAATCGCCATCGACTCCATCACGGCCATCGCCCCGGAGGTCGGACTGGCTGCCAAGTAGTGCCGGTTGCGCGGCCACCGATTTTACAGTACTCTTGTGAATTGGCCTGAGAGCCGGATTGAACTCCCCATAAATGCCTTACGAACAGGAGCTTGCGTGGCCGCGCTGACCGAGCCTTTCGCCTCGGGCGATTCCTTTCTGCACCACATGGACCCGCGCATCCGCCTGTTGGCTTCGCTGGTCCTGACCGTGCCAGTGGCCGTACTGCCCGCGCTCAGGCCCGCCTGGCTGGCCCTGGTCGGCGGGCTCGTCCTGATGAAGATGGCCCGGCTCAACCCCCTGCTGGTGCTCCGGCGCCTCGTGGTGGTCAACTTTTTCATCGCCTTTTTATGGATTTTCCTGCCCTTCACCGTGCCCGGCGAACCGATCTTCGATCTCGGCCCGTTGCACGCCACGATCCAAGGCCTGGACCGCGCCCTGCTCATCACGATCAAGTCTAACGCCATCGTGATCAGCCTCATGGCCCTGCTCGGGACCATCTCGGTACAAAACCTGGGCCCGGCCCTGCAACAGCTCGGCATTCCCGACAAGCTCTGCCACATCCTGCTCTTCACCCACCGCTACATCTTTTCCATCCACCAGGAGTACACCACCATGCGCCAGGCCATGCGGGCGCGCGGGTTCAAGCCGCGCACGGACACGCATACCTATCGGACCTTCGCCTGGCTGGTGGGCATGCTCCTGGTTAAAAGCTGGGATCGTGCGGAACGGGTTCACGGGGCCATGCTCTGCCGGGGATTTCGCGGGCGCTTTTATAGTCTGACGGCCTTCGAAACCCGGCCCGCCGACTATCTGTTTCTCACGGCCTGCATCGCGCTCAGCGCCGGACTGATTTACATGGGCTTCATCCAAGGGGGGCTGTAGTGAGCCACGCCGTCATCGAACTGAAGGACGTCAGCTATGCTTTTCCCGGCCGCGAGGAGACACTCAAGGGACTGACCTTCCACCTGCACGCGGGCGAGCAACTCGGCCTGTTCGGGCCCAACGGCGCGGGCAAGTCCACTATGCTGCACGTGCTCATGGGACTGCTTACCCCGGACAAAGGCGAGGTCAGGCTGTTCGACATCCCCATGACCGACGGCAAAGAATTCGAGGCCGCCCGGCTGCGGATCGGATTCCTGTTCCAGCACTCGGACGACCAGCTCTTCTGCCCGACGGTCCTCGACGACGTGGCCTTCGGGCCGCTGAACCAGGGGCTGAGCCGCGAAGAGGCCGCCGAACGCGCCCGCGAGGCGCTGCAAACCGTGGGACTGTCCGGATTCGAGGACCGTGTGCCGCACCGCTTGTCCGGCGGCGAAAAGAAGTTGGTCGCTTTGGCCACCATCCTGTCCATGCGCCCCGAGGTCCTGGTCCTGGACGAGCCGACCACCGGTCTCTCACCCGAGGCCAAGGACCGGCTCGTGGACATCCTCAAAGGGCTCGACATGGCCCGGTTGGTGGTCTCCCACGACCCGGACTTCCTGGCCGCGACCACCGGGCGCCTGCTGGCCATGCGCGACGGCCGCATCAAGGCGGGCGAACTCAAACCGCACAGCCACGTCCATGTGCACGAGGAAGGGGATATGCCGCACCAACACTGACCAATCAGCAGACCGCGCCGCAGACCTTCTCGATCTTTTCCCCCAACTGCCTGGAGCTGAAGGGCTTGACCACATAGTTGGAAACCCCGAGCTTGATAGCATTCAGAACGTTCTCGCGGAATGCCTCCGCCGTGATCATGATGAACGGCAGGCACTTGTACTCGGGATGGTTGCGAACCAGGCCGAGCAGTTCCTCCCCGGTCATGCCGGGCATCTTGTGGTCCGAAAGGATCAGATCAATGCGGTCCCGCTGGATGATTTCCCAGGCGGAAGCACCGTCATCGGCCGTGATCACGTTCCGGAAACCCAATTCCTTCAAGTCGTTCTTTATGATTCGCCGCATGGTACTGGAATCGTCCACCACCAAAATCCGCATATACATATTCCCTTTCATGCTTACCGCCGCTTCGAGTCCGGCTCCGCGAACGCGCAACCGCTCCCCCTTTAAACTTGAGCCCGGACATTACATGGGAACGCCCCGGGCAACAACCGGCTTAGAGACCTTCCGGGAAAAAATAAGGCTCCGCCCCTTGGCTTTCAAAAATATGAACCTATTATGAGACAGCGGCCGACCATCCCGGCCAGCCTGAAACGAAACACCACACCATGCCGAACAACGACCTGACCGCGCAGATGTCGCATTCTCCCACCCGGACCATCTGGAAACTGGCCTGGCCCCAGTTGATCATGACCATGTTCCACGTGCTCATCGGCATGACGGACGTTTGGGTCGCGGGGTATATATCCCGCGAAGTCCAGGCCTCGCTGGGCATCATCACCCAGTCCCTGTTCTTCCTGCTGGTGGTGGCCATGGCCGTGGCCAACGGCGCGGTGGCGGCCATCAGCCAATCCATCGGGGCCGGGCTTGAAAAACGGGCCATGCGCTACGTGGGCTTGTGCCTCATCCTGGCCGCCCTGCTCGGGGCCGTATTCCTAATCCTGGGGCTGCCGTTCAAGGATCTGCTCCTCTCCGCCCTGCAGATCCCGGAGTCCATGCGCCCGGTGACCCGGTATTTTCTGACGGTCTTCCTGCTCCTGCTGCCGCCCTACTACATGCTGCTCATCACCAACGCCATCTTCCGGGCGCGCAAGCAGGTCTTCTACCCGCTCTACTGCATGATCATCGTCACGGCGCTCAATACCGTGCTGGACCTGGGCCTGGGCCTGGGCTGGTTCGGACTGCCGGAAGTCGGTTATTCGGGGCTGGCTTGGGCCACTTTCAGTTCGGTCACCTGCGGCGCGATCTTCAATCTGGCCATCCTGGGCAAACAGGGCCAGTTGTGCCCGGCCTGCTTCGCCCCCTGGCGCTGGATGAAGCGGGCCACGCCTTACCTGTTCAAGGTAGCCTGGCCCTCGGGACTGATGCAGGTCGTCTGGCAATCCGGCTACCTGGTGCTCTACGCCATCACCGCAAGTCTGCCCGGCGGCGCGGTCAACGCCCTGGCCGGCATGTCCATCGGGCTGCGTATCGAATCCCTGCTGTTCATGCCCGCCATGGCCTTCAACATGACCGCGAGCATCCTCATCGGCCACTATCTCGGCGCGCGCGAACCCCTGGAGGCCAAACGGTTCGGCTTCCGCATCCTGGCCCTCGGGCTGGTGTCCATCTCACTTTTCGCCCTGGTGGTCTGGCAATTCATCAACCCATGGGTGAACCTGCTCACCAGGGACGCGGCCGTGGCCGCCCAGGCGGTCAGCTACCTTAAGTGGAACATGCTGGCCATCCCCTTCACCCTGACCAGCTTGATTGTGGCCGGGGCCTTCAACGGGGCGGGGGCCACCCTGTACAACATGCTCATCATGGGCGGGGCCGTCTGGGGCCTTCGTCTGCCCCTGGCCTACGTCCTGGGGCACGAGGTCATGAACGGGGCCGAGGGCATCTGGATCGCCATGTTCTGTTCACAGATCATCCAGTCGTCCACCCTGCTCTATTTCTTCAACTTCAAGAACTGGCAACGTTTCGCCATGATCCGGCATCGAAACGGCCAAAAAGGATAAGGATTGTCCATGACCTTAGAGTTCGAACCCATTTCACTGGACCGACAGGACGAATACCACGAAGCCCTGTCCGGATGTCCGCAGCTGCTGACCAGCGATTTCTCCTTTGCCAACATCTTCGGGTGGGCCGATCACTATGGCCTGGAATGGGCCTTCCATAAGGGACTTTGCTTCATCCGACAGACCCTGCCGGAACCGATCTGTTGGGCCCCCGTGGGAGCGTGGGAGAACTATGACTGGGCGGACTGCCGGGCCATGCCCGAAGGCAAAAAGTTCGTCCGCGTGCCCGAAGCCCTGACCCGGCTGTGGTCCGTCGCCTACGGCAACAAGATGACCATCACCGAAAGCCGTGAGCATTGGGACTACGTCTACTCGGTGGAGGAACTCATCGCCCTCAAGGGCAAGGCCTTCCACAAGAAGAAGAACCTGCTCAACCAGTTCAAGAAAAGTTATCTGTACACCTACGAGTCCATGGCTCCCGAATGCGTGGAGGAAGTCCTGGAGATGCAGGACGAATGGTTCAAGTGGTACGAGGAAAACAATCCGTCCGAAGCGCTCAAGGCCGAGAACCACGCCATCACCCGCGTGCTCCAGCACATCGACCAGATCAAGGGGTTGATGGGCGCGACCATCCGGGTGGACGGCAAGGTCATCGCCTACACCGTGGCCGAGCCGCTGTGCGAGGATTCCCTGGTCATCCATTTCGAAAAGGGCGACATCCGCTACAAGGGCGTGTACCAGGCCATCAACCAGATGTTCCTGGAAAACGACGCCGCCGAATTCTCCAAGGTCAACCGCGAACAGGACCTGGGCGACCCCGGCCTGCGCAAGGCGAAAATGTCGTACAACCCGTCTTTCTTCCTCAAGAAATTCGAGGCGGAACTGCTCTAGGCCATGTCTTTGTTCCTGCCATCCGAGCCGCGCGCCCGGCTGGTCGTCCTCGGTTTGGACGGCCTGCCGCTGGACCTTGCCCGAACCTTGGGCGCATCCCTGCCCAACCTGCGTCGGCTGGTTGGGGACGCGGCCACGGTCAAGGCCGAGTTGCCCGAACTCTCCCCGGTGAACTGGACCAGCTTCGCCACCGGGGAGGGGCCGGAGCGACACGGCATCTTCGGCTTCTCGCACCTCGACCCGGAGACCTACGAGCTGCGCGTCAACCAGGCCTCGGACGTGACCTGCCCGACGATCTTCGACCGGATGGGCGAACACGGCCTGGTCTCGCGAATCGTCAACCTGCCCAATACCTATCCGGCCCGGCCCTTGCGGGGCATGCTCGTGGCCGGGTTCGTGGCCCCGGACCTGAACGGCGCGGTCTACCCGCCATTCCTGGCCGCCAAGCTCCATGACGCGAACTACCGGCTCGAAGCAGACACCACCCGGGGGCGCGGCGACCTGTCCCATCTGCGGAACGAATTGCGCGCTACGCTCCGATCCCGGCTCACCGCCCTGGACATGCTCTGGCCGGATCTGGGCTGGGACCTGTTCGTGCACGTCTTCACCGAGACGGACCGGCTCTTCCATTTTTTCATGGACGCGGTGGTCCACACCGAACACCCGGAACACTTCGAGTGCATGCGCTTCCTGGCCGATTGGGACCAGGCCCTCGGACAATTCCTGACCCGCTATGACGCCCTCCCCGGCCCCAAGCGGCTCCTGGTCCTGGCCGATCACGGATTCACGGAACTGCGCACCGAGGTTTGCCTGAACACCTGGCTCATGGAAACCGGACTCCTGTCCCTGTCCGGCCCGCCCCGCGACGAATGGGACGCCTCGCGGATCACCCCTGAATCCAAGGCGTTCGCCCTGGACCCCGGGCGCATCTACCTGCACGAACGCGGCCGGTTCGCGCGCGGCCGAGTGGAACCGGCAGAACGCGAAGGACTGCTAAAACGCATCGCCGACGGGCTCATGGCCCTCGAATACGGCGGAATGCCGGTCCTTGCGGCCGTGCATCGAGGAACCGAGATCTATCCGATGGCGACTTCGGACCAATGCCCGGATCTCGTCTGCGAGGCGCACCCCGGCCTGGACCTCAAGGCCAAATTTGATCGTCGGAATATTTTTGGTTTGCATGGACGCACCGGGACACATACGGTGGACGGAGCCATTTTCGCCGACACCGGCGGCGCGCGGCCCGAACGTATGCGGGACGTCGGGCGTATCATCCTGCAACACTTCGACATCGCGGAATAAATGACCATCGACTTCGAACACGAACTGAACGAGGCCCAGCGCGAGGCCGTGACCACCACCGAAGGACCGGTACTGGTCATCGCCGGGGCCGGATCGGGCAAGACCCGAACCATCGTCTACCGGCTGGCCCACTTGGTGAACCAGGGCGTAGACCCGGCCCAGATCCTGCTCCTGACCTTCACCCGCAAGGCCGCCCAGGAGATGCTTGCCCGGGCCGAGTCCATTCTCGGCCGCCCGCTGCACGGCACATCGGGGGGCACGTTCCACTCGTTCGCCTACGCCACGCTGCGGCGCAACGCGACGGACATAGGCTTCAACGGCGGCTTCACCCTCATGGACCGGGCCGACAGCGAGAACATATGCAAGGAGGTCCGGGACGTCCTCAAGCTCGGCAAGGGGGACCGCTCCTATCCCAAGAAGGCCACCCTGCTAGACATGATCACCAAGTCCCGAAACAAGGAACTGACCATCGAGGCGGTCATGGAGCGCGAGGCCTACCACCTGAGCCCCTACCTTGAAGACATCCAGCGGATCGCCGACGGCTATGCCCAATTCAAGCGCGAACACGCCCTGGTGGATTACGACGACCTGCTCTTTCACCTCGACGCCCTACTGGCCGGAAACGAGCCCCTGCGCAACCAGTTACAGGCCCGCTACCGCTACATCATGGTCGATGAGTACCAGGATACCAACCTAGTCCAGGCGCGCATCGTCCGGCACCTGGCCGGGACCAAGGGCAACGTCATGGCCGTGGGCGACGACGCCCAGTCCATCTACGCATTCCGCGGGGCAAACGTAGCCAACATACTGGAATTTCCAAAGATATTTGAAGGCACGAAGATTATCCGGCTGGAGAAGAACTACCGTTCGGTGCAGCCCATCCTCGACCTGACCAACGAGATCCTGAAAGGGGCCACCACCAAGTTCGACAAGCATCTCTACTCGGACCTCAAGAGCGACCGCCTGCCTCTGGTCATCCATTCCCTGAGCGACCAGACCCAGGCCAGGCTGGTGGTGGACCAGATTCTCGAACTGGGCCGCAAGTACATGCTCCACGACGTGGCCGTGCTCTTCCGCGCCGGCTACCAGTCCTTCCCGCTGGAAGTGGCCCTGACGCGCATCGGCATCGACTACCAGAAATTCGGCGGCATCCGCTTCCATGAGGCCGCCCACGTCAAGGACGTGCTCGCGTACATCCGGCTGGTCCTCAACCCCCACGACCTGCTCGCCTGGCAGCGGGCCATGGAGCACATCAAGGGCGTGGGGCCCAAGACCGTGGCCAAGATCTACCAGGCCATGCACTCGGGCCTGGACGCCGACAAGAAGTACCTGGTCAAAATGCTCAAGAAGCACGAACAGCTCAAGGAGCTGCTGACCGAACTGGACCGGCTGCGCGCTGGCGAGAAACGCCCGCCCGCCGTGCTGGAAGCCGTGCTCGCCTTTTACCAGCCCATCCTCATCGAAAAATACCCGGACGATTACCCCAAGCGCCAGGCCGGGCTGGAACAGCTCAGCCAGATCGCGGCGGGCTACAAAGACATGGACCAATTCATCGGCGACCTCTCCCTGGACGGCGACCCGGACGACGAGAAGCGCAAGGAGAACGCGGTGGTCCTGTCCACGGTCCACTCGGCCAAGGGCTTGGAATGGGCGGCGGTGATCATCATCGATCTGGTGGAAGACCGCTTCCCGTCACGCAAGGCTATGCAGCGGGCCGAAGATCTGGAGGAGGAACGCCGCCTCATGTACGTGGCCTGCACCCGGGCCAAGGAGGATCTCAGGCTCTTCGTGCCAGGCTCGGTCTACAACCGGGCCAGCGGCCTGTCCGACCCCACCTTGCCCAGCCCCTTTGTCCAGGAGCTGCCGGACACGGTCTTCGAGCGGCAGAACGAGTCCTACGGCGGCGGCCTGGAAACCCGGCGGCGGACCGTCCGCACCCCCGATCCGGTCCTGGCCGAAGGCGGGCCCGACGTCTCCGAACCCAAGCGGCTCAAAGTCGATCCGTCCAAGCTCGGCTTCTGCAAGCACAAGATTTTCGGCAAGGGCAAACTCGTCGCCCAACTGGAATCAAACAAGTACAGAGTCAACTTCCCCGGCTTCGGCCTCAAGGTCATCATCGGGGACTACCTGGAATTCCTCTGATGGAGTATGGATAGATTATGCGAAGCGAAGCACACTTTCTGGAACGGATCGACCACTACTTTCCGCGCGACCACGAGTTCCTGGCCCTGGGCCGGGGCGACGACTGCGCCGTACTCCGGGGCGGCACCGACTACTGCGTGACCTCGGACCTTTTTCTCGAAGGCGAGCACTTTCGCCGCGATTATTTCTCGGCGGCCGACATCGGCTACAAGGCTTTGGCCGTAAACGTCAGCGATCTTGCGGCCATGGGGGCCAAACCTGTGGCCTTTACCATGGACCTGATGGCCCCGACCAACCTGCCGGACGACTTCTGGGAGGAATTTCTCAAGTCCATGGCCGGACTGGCCCGGCAATTCGACATGGTCCTGGCGGGCGGCGACCTGAGCCGCTGCGACCGCCTGGGCGTGTCCATCTCCGCCTTCGGCGCGCCTGGAGCCACCGGATTTCTCAGGCGCGGCAACTGCGCCCCCGGCGACATCCTGTTCACCGTGGGCGACTTCGGGTTGGCCCGGGCCGGACTCATGGCCCTGGAAGCCGAAGGGATCAAGGCCCGCGAGGTCCTGCCCGCGGCGGTCATGGCCCATCTGCGGCCCAAGCCCAAGGTCATGATCGGCACCCTGCTCAACGCCGCCGGGGTCAATGGACTCATGGACCTGTCCGACGGTCTGGCCCGCGACCTGCCCCGCTTCGTCGGCCCCGATCTCGGCGCGAACCTGACCATCGACCCTGCGAGCCTGCACGGCGACATCCACGCCTGGTGCGAAAAGGCCGGGATCGACCCGGTGGAGTTCGCGGTGCTTGGCGGCGAAGACTACGCCCTGCTCGGCGCGGTCTCGCCTTTCGAAGCGGGCAAAGCCCGATCCGTGCCCGGCTACGTGGAAATCGGCACGGTGACCAAGACGCCGGGCCTCGTCGTCAACGGCACCCCCTTCAACAACCCCGGATTCGATCACTTCAGCCAATAAACGGAGGCGTCATGGACAAGGAACTGGTCATCATCGGCACCATCCGCTCGGACATCAAGGACCTCGCCTCGGCCCCCAAGATGGAGGACGAGGCCGGGGCCGTGCGGGCCCGCGTCGTCATGGACCCGGCCTATGCCGAGGGACTGGACGGGCTGAAGCCCGGCGCACGGCTCGAACTCTTCACCTGGTTCCACAAATCCGACCGGTCCGTGCTCAAAGTCCACCCAAGGGGCATCAAGGACCGCCCCCTGCGTGGCGTGTTCTCCACCCGCTCCCCTGTCAGGCCCAACCCCATCGGCCTGCACCGGGTGACCCTGGTGGCCATGGAAGAGCCCCTGACCCTGGTTGTCGAGCCCCTGGAGGCCATTGACGGCACGCCGGTCATCGACATCAAACCCAAGCCTCGCGGCGAATAGGTCCATGGACCGGTTCGAAGCCGTGGAAACCACCGGCGAGAACCAAGTGGGCGGATGGGTGCGGACCACCGACGGCGTGCGGCTGTGGGTGGAAATTCGCGGCACGGGGCATCCCGTGCTCCTGCTTCATGGTTGGACCATGAGTTCTCTGTTTTGGCGTCGGCAAACCCCGTTGGCCGACGCCTGCCAGGTAATCACCATGGATTTCCGCGGCCACGGCCGCTCCCAGACCACACCGCGCGGCCACACCGTGTCCCGCTACGCCTCGGATGTGCGCGAGGTCATCACCGCATTGGGCCTGACCCGCATCCTGCTCGTGGGCTGGTCCATGGGCGGCTCCGTGGTCCTCGAATATTGGCGCCGGTTCGGGCCGGACCGGCTGGCCGGACTCGGCTTGGTGGAAAGCGGCCCTTATCCCATGTCCCCCGCACCATGGAACGTGCATAAGTGCCACGGCCACAACGAGGAGGCCATGCGGGTGGACCTGGCCGCCATGCAGGAGGACCGCCGGGGATTCGCGGAACGCTTCGTCAACGCCATGTTCCTGTCGGGCCAAGCCCCGGCACACGCCCTGCGTTGGATGGTCGCCGAACAACTCAAGAGCGATCCGGCTTCAGCCGCCGCCATCTATGAGGACTATGCCCGGCTCGACGCCACGCCCGTGCTGCCCACGGTGACCCTGCCCGCACTGGTGGTCTACGGGCGCTCCCTGCACATGTGCTACGGCCCGTCCACGGGGCGGTACGTGGCAGCCACCCTGCCGGAATCGCGTTTCGCCATCCTGGACAAGAGCGGCCATATGCCGTTTTATGAACAACCCGAGGAATTCAATCGAACCGTGTCCGGATTCATGAACACACTGGACGCCTGATGCGGCGCGCGGGAAGGCATTCCCTGCGCCGATATTTTTCCGCCCGCCCCCCTGACCCGATTTTGCCTGAACCCCGCCTTTGCGATTGAAGCAAGAATTCAACCTGTTGGCCCAGATGATGATCACGTCAAGGAAGACCGGGAAATGGGTTGCATCCACGCGCCGGGCGCGGAATCGCGGTCATGGCCGCCGGACGCCCCGGAGGCGTTCCGGACAAGGACTTCGCCTGCGCGATCCTGACCACGCGCATAGGCCCCGAGCCGAGCCCAGACAAATCCTTCAAGCGCCGAATCCTCGACGGAAAGCAGCCCGTCCTCCTCTCGATCAGCGGAAACGCCAGCCGTTGGCGTAGATGTTGAACGAATTTCCCCGGATGCGCCCCACCAGACTCAGGTTGTTGCGCTCGGCATAGGTGATGGCCGAACTGGTAGCCGCCGAAAAACCGCATAAGATCGGAATGTTGGCCGTGGTCGCCTTGGTGGCCAACTCCAAAGCCAGACGCGAGGAAAGCATGGCGATGGTCGCCGTCTTCAGGGTCCCCTCAAGCAACGCCCGGCCCACGGCCTTGTCAAAGGCGTTATGCCGTCCCACATCCTCCCCGTAGGAAATCAGTTCCCCCTCTTCCGAAAACAGGGCCGCTGCATGAGTGCTCCCGGTATTCTTGAACAGGCTCTGCCGCCGCTCGAAAACGTCCTTCAGCAGGAAGAACATTTCGGGCGCGATGTGTACGGGCCGGGGCGAGGGATAGATGCGCCGCACCCCCGTGGTGGTATCAAGGACCACATCCACCTGCGCCGGACCGTGGTAGGAAAAGGCGATGCTGTGGATGTCCTCCGGGCACATGACCCTGGACTGCGCGAACAGATAGCCCGCCACCAGGTTCAGATCATCACCCGGAGTACGGGCCAGGACCGCCTCCCGGTGTCCGTTGACGGTCAACCGGATGTCGGCCTCCTCGGCGATCTGGTCGTCCTTGAAGGTCAGTTTTCCGTCCTCGAACCGCTGGATGGTTACCGGACGGGCCAACTGCATGGGCCGAGCCTCGGCCGGTCGGGCGGAACGGTCCGTTTCCGACTGGCCGGGCACGGCTCGAAGATGCGAAGTGTGGGCGACCATGCGACTAATCCAGGTTGTTCCAGATGGTCGGCGAAATGGGGATCAGGTCATGTTCCCGGGCGAAGATGTCCAGGTGGATCAGCCCGATCTGCACCGCGTCCAGGTCCGGCAGGGGATCGCATTCACGCATGTCGATGCTCAGACAGTACTTGCCGCACTTGTGACAGGCCTCGATGCGTTCGAACTTGACGTCGTCAATGTAGAAGACCTCGCGCGAATCGTTGTCGTCATTGCCGCATGCCGGACAGGCATTGCGCTTGTAGCGCCAGTCGTGGCCGCACAGGGAGCAATGCAGGAACTTCTTGCCCCCGCCGCCGACCAGCTGATCCAGCTCGGTGATCTCCTTGGGGGAAAGCTGGGCGATGGAGGGCGTGGCCCCGCATACGGGGCAGTACCCCTCGTCCCAGCCAAGTTTGGAAAGGGGCTCGCCCAATCCCTCGACCAAGGCGCGCAAGACAGGCGAGAGAACTGTCTCTGCGACATACAGCAGCGTGGTATACGGTGTGATGCCGAGCTGTACGGAGGTGTCTTCAAAATGTTTCCAATTGCCTTCGATCCGAGCCTGGGCAAGCCCCACAATATTGTCGGTGTCGTCCAGAAAGGCCTCAAGCTTGCGCCACGCTTCCTCGTCGGGCTTGAGCACGTCGAAAAGCTGGGGCAGCAGACAAGCCGCCGACCGCTTCATGTTCCCGGCCCAGGGGGATAAATCCACATCCACCAACACGGGCACACCCTGATTAGTGCGAGCGGTGTCAATGGGAGGCAAGGCCCCCTCCTCCGCCACGAACTCGCCGCGCAGCCGGGCCTGCTCCACGAAGAGCGGGCGGAACTTGTCGGCCAGCTCTGCATAGGCGGGCACGCGATGCTTGATGGTGTCGAGGGTAGCGGCCACAGTTTTCTGGTCAAAAACCGATTTCATGAAATGCTCCAGATTCCCCGCTTCGGGCCGGAGCGTCGCGGTGACGCTCCGGCCCTTGCGGAGGGGTCGTTTCAGGTTACGCCTTCATGGCCTTGAAAGGTCTGGCCAGGGTGGCGAGAAACTGCTTTTTCGACATGGGCCCGATGTCCGCCTCGGCCACGGCGTGGTCGTGGTAGTTCACCGGCTCGTCGATGAGCAGGTAGATGACGTTGACGTCGTCGGGATCGGCCAGCATCGCCTTGGGCCATTTCTTCTTCAGGAGTTCGAGGCGCTGCTTGCCCAGGGCAAGCATTTCCTCGCGATCGCCGAAGTTCATGGTCCCGGTGGGACAGACCTTGACGCAGGCGGGCAGCATGCCCGCATGGATGCGGTCGTTGCACATGGTGCACTTGGACATGAGCCCGGTCTGCTCGTTGCGTCGCGGGATGTTGTACGGACATGCGTCGCGGACCTCCTCGGCCTCTTCTGCCGAGAATTTCCTGGTCTTCTCCGTGAAGATGACCGCGCCGGTCTTCCCGTCCTGGATGATAGCCTCCTCGACATACACGTCACCCAGTTCCTTGCACGGGGGGACTTCACAATGGCGGCACTGATCCGGGAAAAAGTTCCAGCGGACCACGCCGTCTTCGAGGTGTTCGCTGAAGCGAACGAGTTTATAGTTGTTGGGATTCAGGTCCTGCGGGTTCTGGTGACTGCCCCAATGGTACTGGGTCGTCTTGTTGGCGGGCAGTTCATGCCACTCCTTGCAGGCGATCTGACAACCGCGGCACGCGGTGCAGCGGGACGTATCTATCAAGAATGACTTAGGCATGGCGCTTCCTCCTTAGGTTGCCAGCTCGGTGAGCTTGTCCGCCTTGCGGATGTTCACGCAACAAGCCTTGAATTCCGGAATGGTGGTGTTCGGGTCGCCAACGGACGGCGTGAGCCTGTTGGTCGAATCACCGGTCCCGGGCGTCGTCCAGCCGAAGCAGAACGGCATGCCTATCTCATGAATGATCCGGCCGTGCACCTTGAGCGGGCGCATGCGGACCGTGACCATGGCAATGGCTTCGACCCGGCCGCGGATGGACTCCACGACCACGCCGTCACCATTGTTGATGCCCTTCTCCTGCGCCAGTTCCGGGCTCATCTCCACGTAGAGCTGCGGCTCGGCTTCGAGCAGGTTGGGGATGTTGCGGGTCTCGCCGCCACCGCACCAGTGCTCGGTCAGGCTGTAGGTGGTCAGCACGATCGGATACGCGGGATCGGCGGGCTTGGCCAGCTTGTCCATATTGGAGGCGACGAACTTGTACACCGGGCTGCTGAGCTGCCCGGAGAACAGGTTCTTGTTCACCGGCGTCTCCACCGGCTCGTAGTGCTCGGAGAACGGACCGTCCTGACGGCCGGGGCCGTAGATCTGGCCGAAACCGTGCTTGGACATGATGAACGGATACTTGCCCTTGCCGGTGGCCATGGGCGGCCAGCCGCCGTCGGGCACGTCGCCGACCCACTTGCCGTCCTTCCACTCGATGACCGCCTTGGCCGGGTTGTACGGCTTGCCGTTCAGGTCCACGGAAGCGCGGTTGTACAGGATGCGGCGGTTGACGGGCCAGCACCAGGACCAGTTGGGGAACAGGCCGATGTTGGCCTGCATCTCGGTCTGCTTGGTGGAGCGGCGCTTGGCCTTGTTGCCGTCCTCCTCGGTGTAGCTGCCCGCGTACAACCAGTTCAGGCTCATGGTCGAGCCGTCGTCCTTGAGCGCGGTGAACGAAGGCACCTGCTGGCCCTTCTTGTATTGTTTGTCGCCGACCTTGCTGTCCACGGTGAAACGGCCGTTGATGCGCTGGCACAGATCATCCGAGTCATAGGTCTCGGGGTAGTCAAGCCAAGTCACGGCCTCTGGCAGCGTGCCGCCCTCCTTCTCGTACAGCTTTCTCACCCGGGACATGAAGCCGCAGAACATGTCGCCGAAGGACCGGGCTTCGTAGGCGGGCTTGATCACCTGATAGTGCCAGAGCAGCCAGCGGCCGGAATTGGTCACCGAACCGCCCTTCTCCAGCCGGTGGGCCGAAGGCAGGAGGAAGACCTCGGTCTTGACCTTCTTCGGGTCCACGTCGGGACGATGCCAGTTGTCCGTGGTCTCGGAGTGGTGCAGTTCGGAAGTGACCAGCCAATCCAGGTTGTCCAGGGCCTTGCGCAGCTTGTTAGTGTTGGGCACCGAGTTCATCGGGTTCAGACCGATGATGATGCCGCCCCGGATCTTGCCCTGATACATGCGGTCGAAGAGGTAGAGGTAGGAATAGTCCTCGCCCTTCTCGATCTTGGGCAGCAGTTCATAGCAGAAGCCATTTTCCTTGGTGGCGTGATCGCCGTACCAGGCCTTGAGCAGGCTGGCGAAGTACTTGGGCTTGTGCTGCCACCAGTTGGCGGACTGCGGATCGTTGCTCACCGGGGTGTTGGCCTTGATGTACTCGTCGTAGGTCTGCCAGCCGTTGTGCGGCATGGCCATGTAACCCGGGATGATGTGGTATAGCAGGGTGTGGTCCGTGGACCCCTGGACGTTGGGCTCGCCGCGCAGGGCGTTGATGCCGCCGCCGGCCACGCCGATGTTGCCCAGCAGAAGCTGGATGATGCCCGCCGAGCGGATGTTCTGCACACCCACGGTGTGCTGGGTCCAACCCAGGGCATACATGACGGTCCCGGCCTTGTCCGGTTTGCCGGTGGCCGCGAAGGCCTCGTAAACCTTGNGATGCCCGCCGAGCGGATGTTCTGCACACCCACGGTGTGCTGGGTCCAACCCAGGGCATACATGACGGTCCCGGCCTTGTCCGGTTTGCCGGTGGCCGCGAAGGCCTCGTAAACCTTGAGCAGGTTTTCCTTGGACACGCCGGTGGTCGCCGAGACGGTATCCAGGTCGTAACGGGAATAATGTTCCTTGAGCAGTTGGAACACGCAACGGGGGTTCTTCAGGCTGGCGTCACGCACGGGGACGCCGTTCTTGTCCACTTCGAAGCCCCACTTGCTCTTGTCGTAGGATCGGGTCTTCGGGTCGTAGCCGGAGAAGAGGCCGTCCTTGAACCCGTAGTCCTTGCCCACGACCAGGGCCGCGTTGGTGTATTCGGCCACGTATTCGTGGAAGTACTTCTCGTTATCCACGATGTACTTGATCATGCCGCCCAAAAAGGCAATGTCCGTACCGGACCGCAGGGGGACATGGAAATCCGACCTGGCGGACGTGCGGGAGAACTTCGGGTCCACGTGCATTACCGTGGCTCCCTTGTCCTTGGCCTGCAAGACCCACTTGAAGGAAATCGGATGGTGTTCGGCAGCATTACTGCCCATGATAAGGATGGAGTCGGCATTTTTGATGTCGATCCAGTGATTGGTCATCGCGCCGCGTCCGAACGACTCTCCCAGAGCCGCAACAGTGGCGCTGTGTCAAATACGAGCCTGGTGGTCCATATGGACGACACCCAGGCCGCGCATCGCCTGGTGGGCAATGGCACATTCCTCGTTGCCCGCGTGGGAAGTGCCCAGCAGGAACATGGATTCGAGACGGTTGACGGTTTTGCCCTTATCATCCTTGAGGATGAGGTCCTTGTCGCGAGTGTCCTTGATGCGGCGCGCGATGCGGTCCAGCATCCAGTCCCAGTTCTTCTCTTCCCACTTGTCGCTGTAGGGAGCGCGGTACAGGGGCTTTTGCAGCCGGTGATGGCTGGTGGTCATGGTGAACATGGCCGCGCCCTTGGCGCACAACGCACCCTCGTTGATCGGGTAGTCCGGGTCGCCCTCGGCGTTGACCAGCTTTCCGTCCTTGACGTAACCGATGATGTGGCAGCTCACCGAACAGAACGGACAGACCGTCACGACCTCTTTGGCGCCGGAGATCTTGATCTCCGCCGCGTAGGCCTTGATCGGCGTCAGGCTGACGCCGAGTTGCCCGAGGGTGAGACACGCCGCTCCGGAGCCTGCGAGCTTCATGAAGCTTCGGCGGTCGAGTTTCATACCTATGGCCTCCTTGATGTATGCCGGACGCCTTGAACCGGTCCGGCCGTTGTTTGCCTGGACAAAATATCCAGGTTCCCTAACAATACCATAAAGTTCAATAAATTCAATGTGTTATATTTAACACATTGCAAAACACGCCAACGGATCACTTATATTTATCAAGAGAGAAAGGTAAGAATTCGTGACTCTTGGAAAGTGCGAAGGACTCCACCTCCCGGTACCACCGGTCATAGCTCTGGGCGATGGACTTCCCGAAGTCGGTCAAGTGATAACCGGCCCGTCGGCTGGAGGCCCGCTCTATGAGTTTGTGGCCGATCAATTCCTCGGTGGTCTTGATTTTGCCCCAGGCGCCGCGGTAGGACATGCCCAAAGCCTCGGCTGCCGCCTTGAGGGAACCGCGCTCCTCCACACATTTCAACAACTGTAACCGGCCCAAGCCGAAAAGGACGCCCTCTTCGGTCTCAAACCACAGGTGCATGCGCATAGTGGGGTTGCTCTTGCCGCTCACCTGTTTGGTCGTTCTCGCATCCAGCATGGTCTACCTCCCCGCAGGCATGGCGGGAATCCCCTGCACCCGTCGGCATTCCACGCCGGACCGCGCCCAAGCCATGGAATCTTTGCCAGCCCGGACGCCGCACAGGGCCGGGATGCCGGATTTGCCGATCTCGAATGAACAACGGGTCATGGAGCATCCTCGCAATTTATTATGCCTACTTAGACATAAATGTGTTCTATGGGACTCGCAGCCTCCCCACAACATCTGCGCGACTACACAACAATCCGACACCAAAGCAAAAACAACTTGTTGTAATCATATCATTTTTTTAAAATCATCCTGCCTCGGTGAATGACGTTTTTTGAGACTGGCACTTTTTCCCATACGAATACGGAAGGTTACGAATTGACAACATTTTTGAACTCAATCGAAAAAACCAGTGCCGAACCGTTGTAAAGAGGATTTCCCTGTTTCCATATCCTTTTCATCAATAGAAATTTATACTGGCAATTAATTGATCCCATCGATATCGAATCAACCTATCATTAACATCCTGTCCATAGGGAGGGTATCTATGTCCGACAACACGCATCATGCCATGTGGGAAAAACTGAATATGGATCTCGAAGCGCACGACGGCCTGCTCGAAGTGCTCGGCAAATTCTATGGAGATATCTACCTGTCCCAGGACAACAGGCTCAAGGGCGCTGAATATTTGGACTTCGTTCTGTCCGAGGTACACGGACTGCGCATCAAGGAAATCCAGGATGCCAAAGCCACGGGCCGCAAGGTGGTCGGTTCCTTCTGCGTATTCGTGCCCGAGGAAATCACCCTGGCCGCCGACGCCGTGCATGTGGGCTTGTGCGCCGGGGCCGAGGCGGGCAGCGAACTGGCCGAACAGTTGGTCCCGCGCAATACCTGTGCGCTGATCAAATCGTTCATCGGCTTCAAGATGGCCAAGCTGTGTCCATACATCGAATCCTCGGATATGATCGTGGGTGAGACCACCTGCGACGGCAAAAAGAAGGCCTACGAGGCTTTCAACGAGATCGCCCCCACCTATGTCATGGAAGTGCCGCAGACCAAGTCCGAGGCCGCCCACGCCCTGTGGAGGTCCGAGGTGATCCGCTACATGAAGGCCGTAGAGGAATTGACCGGCCGGACCATCACCGCTGAAAAGCTCAAGGAAGGGATCAGAATCGTCAACGAGAAACGGCGGGCCCTGCAACGGCTGACCAGGCTGCGCGCGGCCTCCCCGGCTCCCATATCCGGGCGCGACGCCCTGCTGATCAACCAGATCAGCTTCTATGACGACCCCATCAGGTTCACGGCCAAAATCAACGAACTGTGCGATGAATTGGAAGTGCGCATCGCGGCGGGCGACGGCGTAACCCCGTCGGACACCCCCCGGCTCCTGCTCTCGGGCTGTCCCATGGCCGTGCCCAACTGGAAGCTGCCCTACGTGGTGGAAAGCTCCGGCGCGGTCATCGTGGGCGAGGAATCGTGTATCGGCACCCGCAATTCACGGGATTTGGTTGATGAATCGGGCGACACGCTCGAAGCGATGATCGACGCCATCGCCGATCGCTACATGAAAATCGACTGCGCCTGCTTCACCCCCAACCAGGAGCGGCTCGACAACATCACCGCTCTGGCCAAGGACCTCAAGGCCGACGGCGTGATCCACTACAGCCTGCTCTTCTGCCAGCCCTATACCCACGAATCCCTCAAGGTAGACAAGGCGTTGCAGGCCGAAGGCATCCCCATGCTCTCCATCGAAACCGATTACTCCATGGAGGACGTGGAACAGCTCAAGACACGCATCGAGGCGTTCGTGGAGACCCTTGCATGATAGCGGGCCTGGACATAGGATCACGTTCCATCGAACTGGTCATCCTGGTAAACGGGGAGGTGGCGGAGTCGCGGAAGCTGCCCACCACCTTCGACCCCGTAGCCCAATGCTTCAGGCTGCTGGATGGATTGCACCCCACCTCCTTGGTCGGGACCGGCTACGGGCGCAATCTTATCCAGCGCCTGGAGTTGGACTGCGAGTATTCGACCATCACCGAGATCAAGGCTCACGCTCTGGGCGCGGCATATCGCTTCCCCGAGGCCAGGACCGTGCTCGACATCGGCGGGCAGGACACCAAGGCCATGTCCCTGGTGAACGGGAAGGTTTTGAAGTTCGAAATGAATGACCGCTGCGCGGCCGGAACGGGCAAATTCCTGGAATACACGGCCGGGGTCTTCCAAATCCCGGTGGAGGACTTCGGGCCCTACGCCATGAAAGGCGAGAACCCGCCGGAAATCAGTTCAATCTGCACGGTCTTCGCCGAGACCGAGGCCACCTCGCTCATGGCGCGCGGTGAGCGGCCCGAGGCTATCGCCCTCGGCCTGCACAAGGCCATCGTCAAACGCACGACCAACATGCTGCGGCGGGTGGGCCTCAATTTCCCCCTGGTCTTCACCGGCGGCGTGGCCAACAACCCGTGCGTGCTCGACCTGCTGGCCCAAAGCGTGGGTGGCGAGGTCGGCAAGGACATCCTCGTGCCGAACGACCCGGACCACATGGGCGCCCTGGGCGCGGCCCTGCACCGGCATCGCGACGGCGCTCCCGTCCGCTGACCGGACGGAATCAGAACTGCGGCACCAGCCGCCGAAGGGGACGCAGGAACTTGTCCATGCGACTGGTGGAGGGGCTCGCCACTTCACTGGCCCCGCCCGCGGTCTCGAAGGTGTAGAAGAGGTCGCGATCAATCGCGTGGGCCTCGGACAGGACAAGCTTCATGTCCTTGCGTTTGCAGACCACGAATTGGACCGTGACCGGGCCGTCGGAGCCCTCCCCGGCCACAGTGGTAACCATGAACCCGGCCCGGCGCAGGGCGTGGGCAATTTCCACCCCCTTGAGGGCGCTGATCAAGCGGATCACCACGTTGCCCAGGGCCAGCTTCTTCTCGGCCAGGATGCCTACCACATTGCCCGTGGCGAATCCCACGGCATAGAACAGTCCGAGCACAGGCGCGTCACCGACTTTGGTCATGACCGCCGAGGTTCCGAAAACCCACAGGGTCATCTCCAGGCAGCCCAGGTAAAAGGCCGCACGCGACTCGCCGAGCATGGTCACGATGGTTCGCACGGTACCGATGGTCAGGGCCATCACCTCCAACAGGAAGATGACCAGCCCGAGAAAAAGGACATCCAGCGTCATAGTCTCACCCTCAAAATGAAAATCAGAGAGTGAGCAGTATGCACCATTGCCCCATGGGTCAAGCGAAATACGCCGGAAGAATTGTGACAATTACGCACCCGGTTTCCGGGCTGCGAAATCGTCTGCCGCCGCCTCGGGGGAGCCGTTTCGCCGCCACCATTCAACAGCCTATATTTACTCAATAAAAATGACAGGCGCCAAACCATGTTTCCGTGGCCGCCCCGAGGGGAAAAATTCCGCCGGGACGTTTCCGCACTCCTCCCCGATGGAATCGGATGCCGGTTGCCCCCTTTCGCCCCTGAAGAAAAGAATCAAATATGGAAAGCCGCTTCTCGCGTCGGGAAGCAGGAGATTCCGCCTAAAGCCGTCCAGGACAGGGTTCTCCCTCTGCGAGGTTGCGACTTGGGCCCGCTCTCTCCGCCGCACAGCTTCCCGCCCACAACAGGGAACGGTCTGAATTCCGCCCAAAAAAAGGGCGGTCCCGACAGGACCGCCCTTGAATAGCCTTGGCAGACGAGCTTACTTCTTCAGCCAGCTCATCATCTTGCGCAGACGGCCGCCGACTTCCTCAATCTGGGTCTCGGCTTCAATGCGGCGCATGGTCTTGAGGCCCACCTGACCGGCCTGGTTGTCCAGGATGAAATCGCGGGCGAACTTGCCGGACTGGATGTCCTTGAGCACGCGACGCATTTCCGCGCGGGTCTCATCGGTGATGATCCGCGGGCCGGTGACGTAATCGCCGTACTCGGCGGTATCGGAGATGGAGTAGCGCATGTTGGACAGGCCGCCCTCGTACATGAGGTCGATGATCAGCTTAAGCTCGTGCATGCACTCGAAGTAGGCCATCTCGGGCTGGTAACCGGCTTCGACCAGAGTATCGAATCCGGCCTTGCACAGGGCGGTCAGACCGCCGCAGAGCACGGCTTGTTCGCCGAACAGGTCGGTTTCGGTCTCTTCCTTGAAGGTGGTCTTGATTACGCCGGAACGGGCGCCGCCGATACCCTTGGCGTAGGCCAGGGCGATCTCGGTGGCCTTGCCGGAGGCATCGGCCTCCACAGCCACGAGGCAGGGCACGCCGCCGCCCTCGGTGTAGGTGCGGCGCACCAGGTGACCGGGCCCCTTGGGGGCGATCATGACGCAGTCCACACCCTTGGGCGGGGTGATCTGCTGGAAATGGACGTTGAAGCCGTGACCGAAGGCGATGATGTTGCCTTCCTCGAGGTACGGGAGAATTTCGTTCTTGAAGACTGCGGCCTGATACTGGTCGGGCAGCAGAATCATGATCATGTCGGCCTGCTTGGAGGCGTCGGCCACGGACATGGGCTCAAAGCCGTGTTCCTTGGCCAGATCATAGTTGGGACCACCGGGACGCTGGGCCACGATGACGTTGACGCCCGAATCACGCAGGTTCTGCGCATGGGCATGGCCCTGGCTGCCGTAACCGATCACGGCCACGGTTTTGTCTTTCAAAAGGCCCAGGTCCGCATCTTTCTCGTAATACACTTTCATGGGAGTTTCTCCTCGATATTGTTTGCCCCACTTGGGACAGAACGGCTTGAATTATATGAACATGCGAAAAAGCCGGGCGAGGAGCGCACTCCTGGCCCGGGGACTCGCCTGATTGCAAATTATAGGTCGGTCTGCATGGAACGCCGCATGGCGACGTTGCCCGTGCGGGCGATCTCCTTGATGCCGAAACGGGTGAGCAGATTGACGAGTGCGCCAATCTTGCCCTGGTCGCCCGTAACCTCAATGGTCAACTCATCGACGCTCACGTCTACAACCTTGCACCTGAAGATGTCAACAATACGCAGGATCTCTGCGCGTTTTGAATCCTCGGCATTGACCTTGAGCAGGACCATTTCACGGTCCACGGACTTCAGTTCGGTGAGATCCTTGACTTTGATGGTGGGTACCAGCTTACGCAACTGCTTGACGATCTGCTCGACGATGGCATCGTCGCCCTCGGCCACGATGGTCATGAGGGAGACGCCCGCCTCCAAGGTGGGGGCCACGTTCAGGGAGTAGATGTTGAAGCCGCGGCCGGAAAAAAGCCCGGCCACGCGGGACAGGACGCCCGGTTCGTTCTCGACCATTACGGAAAGAGTGTGCTTGCTCATCACGGTCTCCTACACCAACAGCATCTCGGTCAGCGACGCTCCGGCCGGGACCATGGGATAAACGTTTTCTTCCTTTTCCACGCGGATGTCCACGATAACCGGCTTGTCCAGCTTGAAGGCTTCGCGCAGGGTCTTTTCCACGTCCTTCTTCTCGGTTACCCGGAATCCGGCGGCCCCGTAGGCTTCGGCCAGCTTGACGAAGTCGGGCTGGGCGTCCATGCAGGTGGCGCAATAGTTCTTGTCGTAGAACAGCTCCTGCCACTGCCGGACCATGCCGAGATAACCGTTGTTCAGGATGACGATCTTGACCGGCAACTTGTTGCAGACCACGGTCATCATCTCCTGAATGCACATCTGTATGGAGCCGTCGCCCGCGATGTCGATGACCAGCTTGTCCGGGAAGGCGCGCTGGGCGCCCATGGCTGCCGGGAAGCCATAGCCCATGGTCCCCAGGCCGCCGGAGGTCAGCAACGTGTTGGGCCGGTTGTATTTGTAGAACTGGGCCGCCCACATCTGATTCTGGCCCACCTCGGTGGCGATGATAGCGTCACCTTTGGTGATTTCATGAATTTTCTCGACTACATACTGCGGCTTGATGCCGTCGGTGTCGTCTTTGTAGGTCAACGGGTGTTCCTTGGCCCACCCTTGGACCTTGTCCACCCACGGCTTGTGGTCGGCGACCCAGTCGAACTCGTCCAGCGTGCCCTCGGTCTCGGCTTTAAGCGCGGCCAGGGCGAGCTTGCAGTCCGCCACCAGGGGAACCTGGACCGAGACGTTCTTCTGGATGGAGGTCGGGTCCACATCGATGTGCACGATGGTCGCATTGGCCGCGAAGGTATCGACCTTGCCGGTGACGCGGTCGTCGAAGCGCGCGCCCACGGCCAAAAGCAGATCGCAATTGTTCACCGCCATATTGGCGGCAAAGGTGCCGTGCATGCCGAGCATGCCCAGGAACAGCGGATCGTCGCCCGGGAACGCGCCCAGCCCCATGAGGGTGGACGTCACCGGGATATTCAACGTCTGTCCCAGCCAGGTCAGCTCCTGATGGGAGCCGGAGGTGATCACCCCGCCGCCGGAGTAGATCAGCGGACGTTTGGCCTTCTGGAGCAGCTTGACCACCTTGCGGATCTGGCCGATGTGCGGTTTCTTGGTCGGCTTGTAGCTGCGCATGGACACTTCTTCGGGATACTTGAATTCGGCGACCTGCTGCTGGATGTCCTTGGGCAGGTCCACCAGGACCGGACCGGGACGCCCTGTGCGGGCCAGGTAGAAGGCCTGCTTGATGATCCGCGCCAGGTCCTTGATGTCATGGACCAAATAGTTGTGCTTGGTGCATGGCCGGGTGATGCCGACGATGTCCACTTCCTGGAAGGCGTCATTGCCGATCAGGGCCCGGGGCACCTGACCGGTGAAAATGACGACCGGAATCGAATCGGCGTAGGCCGTGGCGATACCGGTTACGGTATTGGTCGCACCGGGGCCGGAGGTGACTAGGCATACCCCTACCCGGCCAGTGGCCCGGGCGTAACCGTCGGCGGCGTGAATGGCGCCCTGCTCGTGGCGCACTAGAATGTGCTCCACGGACGATTTGGGAATCTCGTCATAAATGTCGATCACGGCTCCCCCGGGGAAACCGAACATGACATCAACACCTTCCTCTTCCAGACACTTGAGCAGGATCTGGGCCCCGGTCAATTTCATCACTACGCCTCCAGTTGGCGGTATTTGTCGAGCAGCGTCGACAGGGTGGTCTTGCCCGCCAGCTTCTTCTTCTTGAGTTCCTTCATTTCCTGCATTTCCGTGGGAGAGAGGTAGGACTTGCCTTCAAGCTTATCCAACATTTTTTCGTAATTGGTATGTTGATCCCACAGAGCCTTGAGTTCCGTATCCTCGGCCCCGTACTTCTCAATGAGTTCAAGGTCTTTGGCTTCCATGTGCTGCTCCTTTTTACAGGTTATTGCGGTGCGTTGCCTGAAAGAAGACTTCCCCAGTCCGGCTCATCCGCAGTATTAAGTGCCAAGTGTTTCTTCCGGCTGGCATGACCGGACACGATTTCC
The DNA here is from genome assembly GCF_017351175.1 of Desulfovibrio sp. Huiquan2017. NCBI lineage: Bacteria > Pseudomonadati > Thermodesulfobacteriota > Desulfovibrionia > Desulfovibrionales > Desulfovibrionaceae > Desulfovibrio > Desulfovibrio sp. Huiquan2017. The sequence goes on from NZ_JAFMPN010000009.1 coordinate 112,661, forward strand.
ACCTGGCTTTTTTTCAACCGCAACAAACGGGCGATGTACGCGACCAACCCCTTGTTGGCTTTGTTGTCCACCGCCGGGGCCCTGAGTCGAATTTTCAGACACCCCTGGTACTCGCCGGCAACCTCGTCCTTCCTGGCACCCGGCTGGGCCCAGATGTCGAGGGACCACCCCGACTCCAGTTCGGAAACGAACACCGGCCGAGAAATACGCGCCCCCTACTCAGCCTTTTTCAGGTATTTGAGCTTGGACTCGATCTCCTCGACCTTGTCCCGTTCGGGGTCGCTACGCTCAAGCATCTCCAGATGCGCGTTGAGCATACCCTTGAGCTGGACCTCGAACTGGGTGCGGGTCCGCTTCAGGGATTCGATTTCCTCGTGGATCTGCGCCAGACGGTTGTGGCCCTTGCGCACGGTATCGTCCGCCTTGGCGCGGGCCTCGTCCAGGATGAGCTGGGCTTCGCGCCCGGCAGCCACCTTGAGGTCGTCTACCATCTTCTGGGTGGACATGAGCGTGTCCCGAAGGGTCTCGTCGCGCTGTCGGTATTCCTTGAGCGCGCTTTCCAACCGCTTGATCTTCTTGCGCATGCCCTTCTGCACATCGGCCGCGTCGCCCAGGACTTCGGCCAGTTCGAGCATGAACTGGTCAACTTCCAGACGCGAATAGCCGAGCAGGCTGCGCGAAAACTGCTTGTTGAGCAAATCGATTTTGGAAACGGTCACCTCGGTCCTCCTTGGTCAAAGGGCTACATGGGCATGCCGGAGCCCATGGAATAGGCCAACCGCAAGAGATTCCCCACAATCACGATCTGGCAGACCTTGATGGCCAGCAGAACCACGATGGGCGAAAGGTCGAAACCGCCGACAACGGCGAAGGGAATCCAACTGCGAATTTTGTAGAAGACCGGTTCCGTGATGCCACGCAGGAAACGCACAATGGGATTGTACGGGTCCGGGTTCACCCAGGAAAGGAGAGCGGAGATGATGACGACCCAAAAGTAGGCGGAAAGGACAATGTCGAGAACGGTAGCGATTGCTTGGACAATCAAGTCCATGAGGCCTCCAGTCGGCGCGGCGCAAGGCGCCGGCGATTAGTATCAATGTTGGTAATTTCGCACACGGGAATGCAAGAATCAAGTCCTAAAACGCGGGAGCGCATCCTTTGTAGCAGCGCTGCATGACTGCCCGGATGGCCCAGAAATTCTCCACATGCACCTCGGCCTCCATGGACGGGTCCCGGTAGGCCCAGAAACGCACCCCGGCGGCCCGTGCCGCCAATTGGTCCACCACGGAATCCCCGATGTAGGCCACTTCGTCCGGACGCACGCCGTGCTCCTGCATAATCCGGAACAACCCCTCGGGGTGGGGCTTGGGCTTGCTGACCACGCAGGAAGTGATGATCGGGTGGAAGAATCCTTCCAGATCCATGAGCTTGAGGACCAGATTCATGGACGTGCCCCGGCTGGTGTTCACGGCAAGTCCGAATCCGGCCGAGCGCAGCCACCACAGGAACTCACGGATACCGTCCGAACGCTTGAAGTACGGCGCCAGGGAGGCCTGATTCATGGTCCGGCCGATGGCGAAGGCCCGCGCAAGCTTGTTCTCGGGCACAATATGGCGCAAGGCCTCTTCGTGGGTGCGCGTATGCACAAAGTACCGTTCCGCGTCGCTCAGGGGCGGCATGCCCAGTTCCTTGCGGATGGTGCCGTAGTAAACCATGTTGGCTTCAAAGGAATCAATCAGCACGCCGTCGTTGTCAAAAACAACGGTCTTGACCCCCTCGACAAGGCGGGGGTTCATCAACGGATTGGCTGTCGCCATGCGTCTTCTCCGAAAGCTATTTGAGGATTGCGACGGTCAGGTCCTTCAACGCGGCGGGCATGCCCTCGGGGGCCCTGCGGCGGCAACCGAACTTCCAGGCGGGAGCCGTTGCCCTGGACAGGCCGTCCTCACCGTCCTCAAACACAAGGCCGAACTCCTCCCAGACCTCGAATATCTCGGGGTCGGCGCAGACCAGCTCCGTGTCCGCAGGCAGAAACGCAGGCAGGGATTCGACCACCCGCTGCCAGGGCAACCGAACCTCCTGACCGTCGGAGGTACCTCCGGTATGGCTCAAAGTGTCGCCCAGAACGGTCTCCCGTTCGCCCAGGCTGTCCTCTTCGTCCACGCCGATGGACTGGTCCATGGCCTCCCATCCGTCGCGGATACCCCCTTCCAGCCCGGCCAGTTCCAGGATGCGCTCCTCAAAGAACCAGGCCAGAAGCAGCACAAACTGGGCCTTGGATCGGGCCTCGCGGGCTTCGCGGGCCTGTTTGGTGCCCTGCCCGTCGTCGAACTGACGCGACAGTTGGGCCTGGATGGACATGGAAGAGCCCTCGTAGAAATCGTCGGCGGTGACGGCCCCGAAATAGGCCATCTCGCCGGGGTCCTTGAATTGTTCGCCAAATCTGACGGAGTCGTTGATCAACGCCTGGGCCGTCTTGGGATCAAGTGGGAGTTCCTCGGGCCGGAAAGCGTGGGGATCCGGCTCGTCGGTCAGGCCGGGATCGAAAAAGGTCAGCCCCTCAAGGTCGTCGCCGGACCACAATTCGGGGTGCATGTAGGGAAATGCCAGCAGCATGCGCTTTCTCCTTGGTCTATTCGTCGCTGTTCGGATCGAAATGGCGGCACCGTCCGTCGCATCGGGGCAGTCCCATGACGCAAACCCCGTCCAGATGGTGCCCGCACCCCGGCGCAACCGCTCCAGGGCGGTAGGCGTACATCCCGCAGTGGAAGGTATCGCGGGCCAGACGCTGGAACTGCATCCCCCAGAGGTCAGGAACCGCATCCTCCTCCACGCCGAAATACTCGGCGCGGCGCAGAAAATCGTCAAAGGAAGACTCCCACCGGGCCGTAACCTGGCAGCGCCATGACTTCGTGTATCCGGGGTTGAGCCACTCTTCGTACAGACAGCGGCCGTTGACGTGGTGCCGGCATTCCGTGCCCGGCAACCGTGAAATGGTGCCCATTCCTACCCTTGGTTCAATGCATTGGGAAACGTCGACGGCCGAAGCCGACCCGTCATCCTGTGCCGATGGGGATGATGTAAGGCCCGAGCATTCAATTGTAAAGTCAAACCGCCCTTTTCCCGCCCCAACCGGGCGAAAACCGTGCCTGGACCGAACCAGGGAAATGATCAGCCGTCCTTGACTGGGCATGGTGGCGGGTGTATAGCCACTAACACAAATTATGGTGAAGACATTCACCCAATTGGAGGCTGTTTATGATTGGCGGATTCGGTGTTTGGGAACTCTTGATCATTCTCGTGATTGTATTGGTCATTTTCGGCGCGAAGAAACTGCCGGAAATCGGCGGCGGCATCGGCAAGGCCATCAGCAATTTCAAGAAGGCCACCAGCGAGCCTGACGAAATCGACGTGACCCCCAAATCCACTCCCTCCGACGACGAAAAGAAAAAGGACAGCTAACCACTCTCCCATTTTCCGACAGGATTTTTGCCCGGTTGCCCAGCGCAGCCGGGCTTTTTTCGGCATTTATTCCTTTTCATTCCCCCTATGTCTTTTCCCGGAGAGGATGACTCTATCCCCGGAGTGGGCATACCAACTGTCGCGGACGTGAGAAAAAGCGCAGGGCCGGGAAGCCCAAGGAAAGGGGTCTCCGCCCTAGCCTTCGGCTTCCTCGGAAAAAAGCTCGAATCCCCGACGAACGTAGGCGATGCCGGAGAGGATGGTGGACAGGGCGGTGACGGTAACCAGGATGCCGAGGAAGTAGCCATAGTCGAGCCCGAAGGTTCGGTGGATCATGACCGAGACCACGAGCACGATCTGAGCGGCGGTGTTGAACTTGCTGATTCCGATGGGCCGGATGCGGTTCTTTACGTCCACCCCCAGAAAACTGAGCACAGCCAGGCCGCCGACGATGATCACGTCGCGGGTGACCACAAGCACGACGAACCAGAAGGGAATCCAGCCCTTGCCCCCCAGGCAGATAAACGAAGTGACCAACAGGACCTTGTCGGCCAGGGGATCCAGCACGGCCCCAAGCCGGGTGCGCTGGTCCCAGACCCGGGCCAGGAAGCCGTCAAAGGCGTCGGTCAACCCGGCAACGGCGAAGAGCATCCAGGCAAGGTTGAAATTCTCGCCCACGTAGGCCACGACAAAAAGCGGCGTCAGCAGGATGCGAACGGTGGTCAGAATGTTCGGAACAGTCCAGATGGCATCCCGCGACACGATTCCTCCCTTCTCCGTCCCGATCTATTGGCCCGGCGCGGTCAGGTGAAAACTCAGACCGCGCTGAGGCAAAAAGGCGTTGAGCAGCATTTCCAACCGGTCGCGATTGACCACGGACAGGGTCCAGGTGGCCCCGGCCCCGGCGGGCTGCATGTCCATATCCACGAGTTGGGCGTTCTGTACGGCGGCATCCCAGCCGTGAAGCACGCGGTCGAACTCCAGAACGCCATCGGGCGAGAACCAGCCGGACACGGTCAGGGTCTCACCGCCGGTCCGCGCGGCCTGAGCCGTGGGCCGGTCGAAAAATCGCGGCCACAGGGTGAACCAGGCAGTGGCCATGTCCGTGTTGACGGCCAGCCATTCCTGCCCGTCGTAGGACAAACGGCACTTCCAGGTATTCTTGTCGCTGCCTCGCTCCAGGGTGAGAACCGGCGAGGCCCCTTCCGCGGGCGCGATGCCGGTCAGCTTAATGAGATGCTGCAATGCCTGGATCTCCTCGTCGGAGAGGTCGCCAGGCCAGACCACGGTGGCGGGCTGGGGCTGCGACAAGGTGGCGAAAAGGCCCATGCCGCCCAAACTGTCGCGCAGGGAACGGCGATCGACGCGCACGTCGAGCGTCAGGCTCAGCCCTTCGGGGAAGTCCTGGGAGGAAACGACCTTATAGCCCTGAATGAACGGCTCGGCATGACCCAGAAGATATTCGCCGAGCAGTGCGCTGCGTTCCTCGGAAAGCTTGTTCGCGAGCATGACCTTTGCCTCTTCGAGCACGGCTTGGGCAAATCCCTGGGCCTGCGCCTTGGCGCGCAAATCGCGCTGGGACATGTTTTCCGCCAAGGGTTCGAAGACCTGGACCTGTCCGGCAACGGCGGGCCAAGCCGTCAACAGACAGCAGGTCATGATGAGAAAAAGAAAAGAATATCTACGCATTGCCCGCTCCCTTGGCCGCCTGGGCCGCGTCCCCGCTGTCCGGTTCCTTTTCGGGGCGATCCACCAGAATGACCACCCGGCATCCCTCCGCAATGGGGCCGGCCTTGACCACGGCCCGCACCAAACGGGCATCCGAGGCGGCGATGATCACATCCGTCCGCCAGGAGCCGTAAGCCCCGAGGGCCCGGACCATGAGCGGCCGATCACCGACCCGCTCGGCCAGGACCTTGGGATTGTCGTCCACAGCGTAGGCGACCATGCCCTTGTCCACCACGTTATTCCGGCTGACCAGGAAATACCCGTAGGCGCCGACCCCGTCCTGGTCGTAGACGACCGGCGCCAGAGCCGGAGTGAGCTTGACCCCGCGCGCGTCGATAACCACGCCGGTATAGCCGCGCGTGCCGCTGCCGACTTCCTCGGGCGCGTTGTCCGGCGTATCCGCCACGCCCTGCTCCGTGGCCGTGGACAGCCTCGGCGGGATGGAGCTTTGGAATTGGATGGTGTTGGGCAGGATCAACTCGGCCAGTTGGCTGCGCAGCTTTTCGGAAACAAGCACCGTCCCCGCCGCGTCGAACAGGCCCGGCCCCCGATACAGGGAGTTCTGAACAAGTCCGCGCACCTGAGCGGCCAGATCGCTGTCGCCCGACAGGAACGCCCCCACGGTCTGGTGGCCGTCGATGCGCACGGACAGGACCATGTCCAAAAGTCCCTTGCGCGCCTGGACCACGGCCTTGCGTACGGCCAAAGGCGACAGGGCAGCGTCGGATTCATCCGCGACCGCGCCCTCCACCGGGCGGACCATGATCAATTCGCCGGTACCCCAAGCGATGGTCCCGCCAGTCCCGAAAGACTGCACGAGCCCGTCAAAGGCCAGGGCTGGCGAAGAAAAAACAAGGAATGACAAAATGATGGGAACGAATATGCGAAACGGCATCTATTAACTGTCCTGAAGTGTTCTAGGCCTCGCGCGGCCGGGATGGCCAAGGCATTCCCCCTGTATCGCGCTTGCCGGTTTTCCGCAAGCCGCTTGCCGCTGGGGAGACGCGGTGCTAGCATCCCCGAAGACGGCACCCCAACACGGAGCGAATCATGCTTATCCATCTCATGCAGCACGGCGCCTGCCTGCCCCAAGAAGTCAACCCGAACCAACCTTTGAGCCCCGTGGGCCGGGAGCAGGTGGAAAAATCCGCCCGGGCGGCGGCCATTCTCGGCCTGCGCTTCGAACTGGTGGCGGCCAGCTCCAAGGTCCGCTCCATCCAGACCGCCGAGATCATGGCCCGGCAAGCCGGCTATCCTGTGGACCGTATCGTGGTCACGGATGCGGTGAAGGCCATGGCCCCTACAACGGAAACACTCAAGTTCATCCGCGAATACACCGGGTTGGACTCCATTCTCATCGCTGGACACCAGCCTTCCATCGGCTTGCTGGCCTCGGCCATCCTGTCGCCGGGCCACCCCGTGGAGGTGCGCGTGGAAAACGGCGGGCTCATGCAGCTCAACCTGGAACCCGGCAAACCCGCCGGGACCCTGAACTGGGCCCTGACTCCGACGCAATTGGCCGTTCTGGCCGAAAGCTGATCAGTCCCGCTCCGCAATCCACTTCTCCACCAAATCGGCCACGGCTTCGTTGTCGCCCGGCGCGAACCAATGGATGTCGGTTTCCTTGTTGAACCAGGTAAGCTGCCGCTTGGCGTAGGCCCGAGTATTCCTGGCCCACCGCCCGCGCGCCTCGGCCATGGTCGCTTGGCCGCGCAGGAAATCCAGCAGTTCGGCGCAGCCGATGCCGGTCCAGCCCGGCGCGTCCGGATCCGGGCAACGGGCGAAAGCGGCCCGCGCCTCGTCCAAGGCCCCGCGCTCGAGCATGACGTCGATGCGCCGGTCCAGGTGCGGCTCCAGATCGTTCAAGGCCATGCGCATGCCCACCTTGAGCGCTTCGTAAGGGGCCGGGGCATGCTCGCTCTCGGTGTGCCACCAGGTCATGGTCCTGCCCGTGGCCAGGTAGACCTCGGTGGCCCGGGCATTGCGCTGGGTGTCGTTGGGATGGATCTTGGCCGCGTAGTCCGGGTCGGTACGCGACAGTTCGGCGTGCAGGGCCTGCGGCCCTTCGGCCTCGACACGGGCCAGGACCTTGCGGCGGACATCCCCGGGGATCTCGGGGATGGGCGCAATGCCGGACAACAGCGAACGGAGATAGAGCCCGGTGCCGCCCACGAGGATGGGCAGCCGACCCAGCGCGCGCACGGCCTCGATCCTTTCCACGGCCAGTTCCACGAACCGCGCGGCGGTCATTTTTTCTTCCGTGGGCAGGAAACCGTAAAGATGGTGCGGGCAGGCCGCACGTTCATCCGCATCGGGCTGGGCCGTAATGACCGGGAAGTCGCGATAGACCTGGCGGGAATCGAAGTTGACGACGCTTGCGGGAAGGCGCCCGGCCACGGCGATGGCCGCCGCGGTCTTGCCCGTGCCCGTGGGGCCGAGCAGGCAGACGATGGGAGGCTGGCGGCTCATATGTAGTGGTTTTGTCCCCACTCCTGGGGCTTGACGCCGTACTTGACGGACAAAGCCGTGGCCACCGGGCCGGGGACCAGGCCCCGGATGTCGCCGCCGAATTGGGCCACTTCCTTGACTATGGTGGAGCTCAAGTACATCCACTTGAAATCGGTCATCATGAACACGGTCTCGATTTCGTGCCTGAGCTTGCGGTTCATCAACGCCATCTGGAACTCGTACTCAAAGTCCGAAACCGCACGCAGGCCGCGCATGATGGACCCCGCCCCCCGGCTCTCCACATAATCAATGAGCAGGCAGTCAAAGGACTCCACAGTGACCCTCGGCTCGTCGCGGAACACATCCCGGGCCAGGGCCACACGCTCACCCACGGTGAACAGCGTTTTTTTGGGCGTGCTTTCAGCCACGCCGAGGATGATGTTGTCGAAGACGTTCAGCCCCCGGCGGGTCAGGCCCACATGGCCCATGGTCAGAGGGTCGAAGGTGCCGGGGTAGACGGCCAGCCTCGGGTTCAATTTCGCCATATTAAAATCCTGGTTTGACCGTATTCGCGGTCGGTTAGCAACTCCAAGGCCCCCACGGGGCCATCCTGCGGCGCTTCGACGGCATGTTCCACCTCGGCCAGGACCAGCGCCCCCGGGGCGATCCAACCGTTTTCGAGCGCCGCTTCAAGAGCCGGGACAAGAAGATCCCGGCCATAGGGCGGGTCAATGAAAACCAGATCGAAAGGCAGGTCCGGCCTCTTGGACAATACCCCGAAAAGGTCCTTGCAGACCACCCTGAAATGTTGTTTGTCCACCTTGAGGTCCGCCAGGTTGCGACGGATCAGCGCGGCGGCCTTGGGACTCTTCTCCACGAACCAGGCCATGGGCGCGCCCCGGCTGAGGCATTCCAACGCCAGAGAGCCGGACCCGGCGAACATGTCGATGACCCGCGCCCGACCGAAGTCCACGCCGCGCGCCATGAGCATGGAAAAGACGGACTCGCGCACCTTCATGGTCGCGGGTCGGTAGCCGGGGCCCTCGCAGGTCAATATCCGGCGCCCCTTGTATTGTCCTCCAACGATGCGCACGGCTACATCTCGGAGACGAGCTCCACGATGCTGCGGTTGATGTCGAGCAGCTTGTCGCGCAGTTCGGCCTGATCCACCCAGGGACGCTTTTCCACATCGCGAACGCGGTTGCGCAGTTCCTGGTACAGGGTTTCGGAGTCGGCCAGCAGAAATTCCCAATCCACGTGCGGACGGGCCACTTCCAGGTCCACCACGGGATGAAGTTCCTTGCCCGGCTCAAGCTCCAGCACCTCCCTGTATTCGGGGATGTGCACCACGAACCCGAAACGGTCGGAAATGAGCTTGGCGAATTCCTTCTGGACGTCGGCCTCGCCGTGCACGAGCAGGATCTTGATGGGCTTGCCCTGCATGGTGCCGAGCCAGGCCAGGAGTTCGTCACGCCCGGCGTGGCCCGAAAAGCCGTTGATGGTGAAGACCTTGGCCTTGACCAGAACCTCTTCGCCGAAAATGGTGATCCTGTCGGCCCCGTTGACGATCTTTCGGCCCGGAGTGCCCACGCCCTGCCACCCCACGAAGACTACACTGGCCCCCGGACGCCACAGGTTGTGCTTGAGGTGATGCTTGATCCGGCCCGCGTTGGCCATGCCGCTGGCCGAGATGATGACGGCCGGGCCCTTGGATTCGTTGATGGCCTGGGACTGCTCCCGCGTTTGGGTGAAATGGAGGTTGGGCAGGTCCAGGGGATTCTCCCCGGCCGCGATGTATTTCTGGGTCTCCTCGTCGAAATACTCGGGGTGCTTGCGGAATATCTCCGTGGCGCGGATGGCCAGCGGGCTGTCCAGATAGACCGGCATGTCGTCGGGCAGCTTGCCCTGCTTCTTGAGCAAAAACAGCGAGTAGATGATCTGCTGGGAGCGTTCCACGGCAAAGGCCGGAATGACCACCTTTTCGCCGTTGCCGTAGCTATAGGCGATGGCCTCGGCCAACTCGTCCAGGCTGCCCTTGGCATCCACGTGGTTGCGGTTGCCGTAGGTGGATTCCATGAACAGGTAGTCCGCGCACTCCATGTCGGACGGGTCGTTGACGATGAGCTGTTCCGGCCTGCCGAGGTCGCCGGAAAACACCGCCTTGGTAAGCCTGCCGTCCTCCTCGTATTCGATCTCGATGAAGGCCGAGCCGAGAATGTGCCCGGCGTCCTTGTAGGTCACCTTGACGCCCGGCATGGGCTCGAAAGTCTTGGAGTACTCGACGGTGGCGAACAGGGGTGTGGTCCGCTCGGCGTCGGCGATGGTGTACAGCGGCTGAATCATGTCCCCGCCGGTTCGCCGCTGCTTGCGGTTGCCCCACTCGGCCTCCATCTCTTGGATGTGGGCCGAGTCCAGGAGCATGATTTCAAGCAGGTCGCGGGTGGGTGCGGTGCAGTAGATGGGGTTGCGGTACCCCTTGGCCACCAAGGCGGGCAAGAGCCCGGTGTGATCGATGTGCGCGTGGGTGATCAGAATGAAATCCAGCTTCTTGGGATTGTATGCGGCGATGTTCCAGTTGCGTTTCTCGATCTCCCTGTTGCCCTGGTGCATGCCGCAGTCCACAGCGAACCGCTTGCCGTCGCATTCGAGAATGTAACAGGAACCGGTGACGGTGCGGGCCGCCCCCATGAAGGTGACTTTCATACGTTGTCCTCGCATTGGCGTTCCGGGCGGAAGGCAAGCTAAAATCCCCTTCCGAACGGAACAAAATCAGTGTAATGAAGCATCCAGCGGAATCCTGCATCCGCCGCTTCGACTACATGCCCCATAAACCGTGCTCAGGCAACCTTTGCCATGGGAGCACAGGAGAACCAATGATACATCGATCCAAGCAATATCTCATCGACGATCTGTCCATCCACGAATCCTGGCGGCTCTTCAAGATCATGTCCGAAATCGTCGACGGGTTTGAAAACCTGTCCGAAATCGGCCCCGCCGTATCCGTGTTCGGCTCGGCCCGGGTCCAGCCGGGCGAACCGCTCTACCAGAAGACCGAGCAACTGTCCAAGGCCTTGTCCCAGGCCGGATTTTCGGTCATCACGGGCGGCGGCCCCGGCCTCATGGAAGCGGGCAACAAGGGGGCCTTCGAAAACGACGGCGAATCCATCGGCCTGCACATCCATTTGCCCATGGAACAAAAGAACAACCAGTACCTGAACATCAAGAGCGAATTCCGCTACTTTTTCATCCGCAAGCTCATGTTCATCAAGTACGCCCTGGCCTACGTAGCCCTGCCCGGCGGCTACGGCACCCTGGACGAGCTGTCCGAAGCCCTGGTGCTCATCCAGACCCACCGCATCAAGCCGTTCCCCATCGTGCTCTTCGGCTCCGAATACTGGGCCGGGCTCATCGAGTGGTTCCGCACCCAGATGGTCACCAACGGCTTCTGCAAGGCCGAAGATCTCGACCTGTTCATGGTCACCGACGACGTGGACGAGGTGGTCAGCCACATCCGCAAACACGTCATCGTCTAGCCAACGTGACCAACAGCAAAAAAGCCCTGCTCTACGGCCTGGCCACGGTGTCCATCTGGTCCACCGTGGCCTCGGCCTTCAAAATCGCTCTGCGCGACCTGGCCCCACTGCAACTCCTGCTCTGCGCCTGCGCCGTCTCCATCGCGGCCCTGACCGGCATCCTGCTCGTCCAGGGAAAACTCGGCGAATTGACGAGGCTGGGACGAAGGGAGACCGTGCGCTGCGCCCTGCTCGGCGCGCTCAATCCGTGCCTCTATTACACCATCCTGTTCAAGGCCTACGACCTTTTGCCCGCTCAGGAGGCCCAGCCCATCAACTACACCTGGGCCGTGACCCTGTCGTTGCTGTCCGTGCCCCTGCTCGGCCAGAAGCTGGCCCGCAAGGATCTGGGAGCCATCCTCCTCAGCTACCTCGGCGTGGTGGTCATATCCACCCGGGGCGACCTGCTCGGGATGCACTTCTCCAGCCTGCCGGGCGTGGCCTTGGCCCTGGCCAGCACGGTCATCTGGGCCCTGTACTGGATATTCAACACCAAGAGCCGGGCCAATCCCATGGCCGGACTGCTCCTGAGCTTCCTGACCGGCTTCCCGCTGATCCTGGCGGCCACCCTGCTCTTTTCCGAACTGCCGACCCCGGCCATCGGCCCGCTCCTGGCCGCCGCCTACGTGGGGCTCTTCGAGATGGGCATAACCTTCGCCCTCTGGCTCACGGCCATGAAGTACGCGGCCGGACCCGACGGCGGCGGCACCGCCCGGGTAGCCAACCTGATTTTTCTCTCCCCCTTCCTCTCCCTAGTCTTCATCCACTTCCTTGTGGGCGAAACCATCCACCCCGCCACCGTGGCGGGCCTGGCCTTCATCCTCGCGGGCAACGCCCTGATGCAATACGCCCCGAAAAAACGCGCTTGAAGCCTCGGCAGGGAAAAGGCAACAAAATACATCCCGAAACGAAAACGGCACGCGAAACATCGCGTGCCGTTCACTGTCGCCGTTCTTCCCGCCCTCGCCGGAAATGCCGGGCGGACCATATGTGGCTTATTCCGCCTTCAGCTCAAAGGATACGGGCTTGGCCAGCAGGCCGTGGATGGGGCAGCCTTTGAGGGCTGCGAGCAGGCGCTTCCTGTCCCGATCGCTCAAGCCCTCGGGCAGTTCGACACTGTACTCGAAGACCGAGCCGGCATCGCCCGGCTTAAGGGTGACCGAGGTCTCCACGGAATCCAGCTCGATGCCGTGGGACTGGGCGAAAACACGCAGGGTAATGTTCAGGCATCCGGCCAGGGAAGCCTCCAGCAGGGCAAAGGGCGTAAACCCTGCGTCCCGACCACCTTTGCCCGCGGGGGCGTCGCACAGCCCCACATGTTCGCCGTCAGTAAATTCAGTAAGATAATCAGTTTGTTCGCTCTTCGTTGTGATCATGATTGTACCTCTTTACGGCAATTGATTGAACGTGAATGCGCTGACATGCAGACCACAGTTCCACCTTTTTTGCAATGCGACAGACCGAATGCGCCGCCCCCGAAATCCGGGCTAGGCGGAAACGCTGACGTCCGCCGCGATGACGCCGAGCACATTCCCGTCCCGGTCGAAATAGGGGCCGGACACGGTAATGCACTCCCGGCCCGAGGCCGAGGAGATATAGACGTCGGAAATCCGGAAGGTCCGGGTTTCGGCCACCCCCCGGAACCAGGGCCGTTCGCTCCAGTCCGAGCCAAAGGCCGACGGGTCCTCGGCGAAGCCGGAGACCTTGCCGCCGATGTTGCTGACCGTCTGCTTGCCGTGGGCATCGGTGATGTACAGGAGTTCCAGGAAGTCGTTCCGCCTGAGGACGTCGCGCATGGCCCGTTCCTTCTGTTCGCGCCGCCCGGACCGGACGGCTTCGGATACGGCCATGGCCTCGATGATCTCCTGGACCCGGCCGCTGCCCACCAGGCGAAACACGCCGGTCATTACGGCCAAGTCCTCCACACGCAGGGACAACTCGCCTACGGCCCCCGCGGCCTCGGCCATGCCCTGGTCCGTGTCCGACGAAATGCCATGGACCGCAGAAATGGTGCGGGTGACCTCCTCGCTGGCCACCGACTGTTGGCTCGCGGCCGCGGCGATGGCCCCGATGCGCCCGGCACTGGCCCCGGAGCGAGTGACGATCTCCTCCAGGGCGGAACCGGACTCCCGGGCCAGCCCGGCGGCTTCGTCGGCCAACCCGGCCATGCCCTTGACCTCGTCGATGGTCCGGGACACCTGGGCCTGAATGCCCTTGATGGCCACGCCCACGTCGCGGGTGGCGTCCACGGTCTTCTCGGCCAGCTTGCGCACCTCGTCGGCGACCACGGCGAAGCCCCGCCCGGCCTCGCCCGCCCGAGCCGCCTCGATGGCCGCGTTGAGGGCCAGGAGATTGGTCTGGTCCGCAATATCGGAGATAACGCCCATGATCGCGCCGACCCCTTCGGCCTGGGAGCCGAGCCCGGCCACGTTCTCGACCAGGGATTGGGAATTTTGCGAAACCGTCCCGATGGAGTCTATGGTCCGGGATACGACCCGGGAACCGGATTCGGCCCGCTCCATGACCGTATCCGCGTCCGAGGCGGCCGCCGACGCGCCGGCCGCGGTCTCACGCACGGCCGCGTTTATCTCCTCCATGGCCGAGGCGGCTTCGGCGATCAGCCGCTGTTGCTCGGCCGCGCCATCCCGGGCCTTGCCCGAGGCCACGCCCAGGGTGGCTGAATGGTCGCGGATGGCCTGCACCGAATGTTCCAGGGTTTCGGCGGCGGACAACAGCCCCTCGCAACGGGCGGCTTCGCCCTGCTTGCGCGCCTGGGCCGCCTGGGCCAGGGCTTCCCGCACGCGGGCCTCGGCCTCTTTGGCTACATTTTCGCTCTTTTCGGCCCGGGCTGCCAACTCGCCGATGTAGTTCACAATCTTTTTCAACTGCCCGGCCATTCTGCCAAAATTGTCACCCTTGCCCTCGGGCACGTCCAGCGGGAAAACGCCCTCGGCGATGCGCGCCAAGGCCCTTTCCAACACGCTATATTTCTTATGAATCACCTTTAATGTCAGCAGGATGCCGACCCCGCAGGCAACCGCCATGAGCAGGACCCAAACAGCCGTTCCCCAGGCCGAGTCCGGCAAGAATCCTGACAGAATTGTCACCTCGCCGCCCGCCGCCCGGGCCGGGCCGGACGGAACCAAGAGACCACAGGAAAACGAAATAACCGCCAATGCCGCCAAATAGATACCTTTTTTCTGCATTCTTCCTCTTTTTCCCCGATGCGAAGCGTAATGGGACAACGGCGAAGAGAAGCAAAAGACGGGCCACAAAGCGGCATGAAGGCGAGGGTTCCGAAAACGGCCCGCTACCGGAAGGAGAAAGAATTCAGGATATCGGTCAGCTTCGCCCAGCACGCCTCTTGGGAGAACTCCCGCTTTTCCCCGGGGGAATACATCCCGATGTCGGTATAACTCACGGAGAGCCGGATCTCGTAGCGCCGCCCGCGATGAACGGTCCAATATTCCCGCATCTCCAGCCGATGGCCGACCGCGGCGTCCGACAAGGTTGCGCTCTTGAAGCGAAGACCGTTGACGACCACGTCGCGGACTCCCTGCTCCGTTCCACACAACAGATCTCCGTCGAAACGGGCGCAATCCGCCTCCCGCGTCTCGGCCGGTCTGCTCCCGACCACAATGCATGCGCTGCCGAAATTGGTGCCTTCAAACTCCTGGCCGGAATAGCAGCCGCCAAGCCGCATCTCGCCGTCGTCCAGGGGGAAATAACGCATGGGAGCCAAGGCGTTCGGGTCGGTGGTGACGGTAAAGTCGGAGGGGAATGCTATGGTGAAGGAGTTCGCCGCATCCTGGTAAACCTCGGTTTCCGCCGCTTCCGGACAGCCTTCCGGGGCCGCCGTGACAGGACCGGCGGCGAGAACTGCGACAAGAACCAGCAACGCCCATGCAACGCCCCGGGCTATGCGCCCGGCTCCCCTTTGAGACCGATGCGCTTCGAGTTGACGGCAAACAGTCTCGTCATCCGAAATCCGCCGCAATACGCTCAAGAACCTATCATGCATCCTTTCATCCTCCGACGCCTGCAAGGCCGGCGTCCTTTGCCTTGGGTGTGTATAAAAAAACGGAAACCTTTGCTCCAACTTCCTGAAAGAAAAAATCCCCTACGACGAGATGATCGTAGGGGATTCCGTCATCCCGTCAACCGCGATTGCGGCCCGCAGGCCCGACGGTCGGTACGCCCGGACTAAAGGAAGTCCGGGTCGATGCCCGCCTTGCCCCCGGCCAATATGAGCTTGAAGTAACGAATGGTCCGGTCGTCCACGGGCACGATGGGAAAGTTCTCGCGGCAGGCGTCGCACTGGGCCATGGCGGGCCGGGACGGCGCGATGAGCGGAACCTCCCGACCGCAGTGCGGGCAGGGGTAAATGAAGATCATCTCCATGGCCGCGGGCTTGACCGGGTCCTGTGGTTTCTTGCTGTCGGCCATGATTATCCCTCTCGTACCAGATTTTTGCCGGTCATTCCGGCGGGCGGTTCCATACCCCACAAACCGATGATGGTCGGGGCGATGTCGCCGAGAATACCCTCGTCGAGGACCGCGCCCTCGCGGCCGTTCTCGATGAGGACCAGGGGCACCGGGTTAGTGGAATGAGCCGTGTGCGGTGCACCGTCGTCATCGAGCATCCGTTCGGCGTTGCCGTGATCGGCGGTCATGAGCACACGGCCGCCGCTTCCGAGCACCGCGTCCACGATGCGGCCCACGCAGCCGTCCACGGCCACGCACGCCTTTTCGGCGGCCTCCATGATGCCCGTGTGGCCGACCATGTCCAGATTGGCCAGGTTGCAGACGCACAGATCATACTCGCCCCACTTGGCGATCAGGGTGTCGGCGACCTCGTCGGCGCTCATCTGCGGCTTGAGGTCGTAAGTGGCCACCTCGCGCGGAGATGGAATCATGATCCGGTCTTCGCCGGGGAACGGTTCCTCTCGCCCGCAATTGAGGAAATAGGTCACGTGGGCGTACTTCTCGGTCTCGGCGATGCGCAGTTGCTTCATGCCGTGGCTTGATGCGAACTCGCCCAGGGTGCCCACGTAGTCCTCGGGCGGAAAGGCCGTGTCCATGGGGAAGGTCGACTCGTACCGGGTCATGGTCGCGAAGTCGGCCGGGACAGGTACGTGAGGACGTTCAAATTCATCAAAATCCTTGTCGAAGATGGCTCGACTGATCTCCCGGGCGCGATCCGCGCGGAAGTTGAAGAAGAACAGGCCGTCGCCGTCCTGAATGCGTCCGTCCACCCCCGCGACCACGCTCGGCTTGACGAACTCGTCGAACTCGCCTTCGGCATAACGCGTCTCGATGGCCTTGATCGGGTCGTCGATGACGATGCCCTGCCCATCCACCAGGGCCCGATAGGCCTTTTCCACACGCTCGAACCGCTTGTCGCGGTCCATGGCCCAAAATCGGCCGGACAGGGTGGCCACCTTGCCCAGACCGAGGTCGGCGAGCTTGGCCTGAAGGGTGCGCATGTAGGCCAACCCGCCCTTCTGGGCCGTGTCACGGCCATCCATGAAGACGTGGACGTAGACCTCGGGCACCCCTTCCGCCTTGGCCATGTCCAGCAGGGCGAACAGATGGCGCAGATGCGAGTGGACCCCGCCGTCCGAGAGCAATCCCATGAGGTGCAGCCGCCCGGAACCGGCCTTGGTCTTGTCCATGAGCGTATTGAGGGCAGGATTTCTGAAAAAGGAACCGTCCTCCACGGCCATGTCGATTCGGGTCATGTCCTGGTAGATGACGCGCCCGCCGCCGATGTTCATGTGCCCCACCTCGGAGTTGCCCATAAAGCCGTCGGGCAGCCCCACGGCGCGGCCGGAACAGGTCAGGCGAGTGGAGGGATAGTCGGCCAGGAACCGGTCCAGGTTCGGCGTGGCGGCGTTGCGCACGCAATTGCCCGCGCCCGCCGGGGCGATGCCCCATCCGTCCAGTATCAACAACAGAGTCTTCTTGGGTTCGGCCATGTCCTTATGCCTCAAACTCCACGCGGGGAGCCTCGGTCCACATGCCTTCGATGTTGTAGAATTCCCTGAGTTCGTCCAGGAACACATGGACCAGGACGTCGTTCAGGTCGATCAGGACCCACTCCCCGGTCTTCTGGCCCTCCATGCTCAGGAATTCCAGATTCTCCTCGGCGGCCTTGTCCAGGATGTGATTGGCCAGGGCCTGGGCGTGCTTCACGCCGCGCGCCGAGACCACCAGGATCATGTCCGTGACCGAGCTCAGGCCCGACACGTCGATGATGGTAATCCGTTCACCCTGCTTGTCGTCGAGCCATCGGGCCACGTTACGGGCCTTTTCGACGCTCGCCATTTCAGCGAATTTCTTCTCTTTATTAAGCAATGTCTATCCTTGTGTTTGCCGTGATACGGCATCAATCCTCGGGGAACCGGCCCACCAGGATCTCGTCGAGCCCCCGCTTGGGCACGTGGTGCTTACCGTCCTCGCCGGTCCAATACTTGATACTGCCGTCCGAGGGAAGCGGTTCTACGACAACTTCCTGGGCCGGAACGCCCAAGGCCAGGACCATGAGGATCTCATAGCGATCCGGCAAGTCGAAAATCTCGGCCAGCCGGGTGCGGTTGACCGTGGCGATAATGCAGCCGCCGTATCCCTTGTCCACGGCCCCGAGCATGAGGCTCTGGCAGGCGATGCCATGGTCGCAGCCAGGGGAATCCGCCAGTGTCTTGTCCAGCAGCATGATGACGTATCCGGTGGGCCGCTCGCCCTCGGCCGGGCCCTTCCAGTCCTTGAGGTAGCCGGCCCAACCCAGGAGCGGAAAGATTTCCGCGCACTGCGCCGGATCGGCGGTAACGATATACTTGAGCGGCTGCAGGTTCCTCCCCGAGGGCATGAACCGGACCAGGTCCACCAGCTCCGCCAAATCCGCCGCGCTCACCGGGCGGGATTCGTCGAACTTGCGCCGCGACCGGTTGCGCTCCATCAATTCCTTGAATGTCATAGTCACTCCAATGTCTATTGTTAACCTCCGATTGTGTAATGCACTTTGGACGGGTCCGCAACAACGGCGACCCCGGCGGCAACCGGGCGCGGACCGCCCCCCGGGGCACAAATCCCTTGACGCAACGCGGGACATGGGGCACTGTTCGGTCTATGCAACAATTCCTATTTGCGCGCTTTTTCTGGTTTACGGGCTCCTTGTAGGAGGCTCGTGGCTTTTGGAGTGGCGCAAGGAAGGCGCTAAAGCGGACCACGGGCTCTCAGGACCCGTGGTTTTTTATATGTACACCATGGCCGATAACAGGCCGCCCAAGGAGGATGAAGGGATGATCTACGACGTGAAGAACGAGACCCTGCCCAGGGACGAAATGGAAGCGCTCCAACTGCGCAGACTTAAGTCGCTGTGCGAACGGGTCTACGCCAACGTCCCGTTCTACAAGAAAAAATTTGATGAAAAGGGGGTCAAACCCCAAGATATCAAAACCCTGAAGGACGTCACCCTGCTGCCCTTCACCGTCAAGCAGGATCTCCGTGACCAATACCCCTTCGGCATGTTCGCCGTGCCCAAGGATCAGATCGTCCGCATCCACTCCTCCTCCGGCACCACCGGTACGGCCACCGTGGTCGGCTACACCAAGCGCGACATCGACAATTGGGGAGAGCTCGTGGCCCGCTGCATGATGGCCGCGGGCGCATCCGCCGCCGACACGGTCCACAACGCCTATGGCTACGGCCTGTTCACGGGCGGCCTGGGCGCGCACTACGGGGCCGAGGCCTTGGGCGCCACCGTGGTTCCCATGTCCGGCGGCTCCACCCGCAGGCAGGTCACCCTGCTCAAGGATTTCGCCCCGGACGTCATCTGCTGCACGCCCTCATACGCCCTGTTCCTGGCCGAAACCGGCCTGGAGATGGGCATCGACATCCGGGACCTGCCCCTGCGCATCGGCATCTTCGGAGCCGAGCCGTGGACCAACGAGATGCGCGCAGAGATCGAAAAGAAGCTCGGCATCACGGCCATCGACATCTATGGCCTGTCCGAGGTCATGGGCCCCGGCGTGGCCATCGAATGCGCCGCCGCCCAGGACGGCCTGCACATTCAGGAGGATCACTTCCTGGCCGAGACCATCGACCCGGTCACCGGCGACCCTGTCGGCCCGGGCGAGGAAGGCGAGTTGGTCTTCACCACGCTGACCAAGGAAGGCATCCCGCTCATCCGCTACCGCACCCGCGACCTGACCACCCTGAACTACACGCCGTGCAAGTGCGGCCGCACCACCGCCCGCATGAAGCGCGTGACCGGCCGGTCCGACGACATGCTCATCATCCGGGGCGTCAACGTCTTCCCGTCCCAGATCGAATCCATCCTCATCGACACCGAGGGGCTGACGCCGCACTACCAGTTGATCGTTGAGCGCCAGGGCAACCTCGACACCCTGGAAGTCCGGGTGGAGGTCAACGAGTCCCTGTTCTCCGACGAGATCAAGAGTTTACAGCGTGTGGAATCGAAGGTAATGAAGAACATTAAGGAATTCCTCGGCGTCACCGCCAAGGTCAAACTGGTCGAACCCAAGAGCATCGAACGGTCTCTGGGCAAGGCCAAACGCATCATCGACAACCGTCACAAGGATTAGCCCCTAAGCCAAGGAGAACACCATGAAAGTCGATCAACTCTCCATATTTCTGGAAAACCGGGCCGGACGTCTGGCCGAAGTCACCCGCATCCTGTCCGAGGCGGGGGTGAATATCCGCGCCTTGTCCCTGGCCGACACCTCGGACTTCGGCATCCTGCGCCTGATCGTGTCCGACTTCGAGAAGGCCAAAACCAAACTGAAGGAAGCGGGCTTCACCGTAGGCCGCACCTCGGTGGTGGCCGTGGAGGTCAACGACCAGCCGGGCGGCCTGAACGCCATCCTGAGCATGCTTCAAGAGGCGGGCATCAACGTGGAGTACATGTACGCCTTCGTCCAGCAGTCCGGCGACTCGGCCATTCTCATCTTCCGCTTCGACCGCACGGACCAGGGCATCGAGCTGCTTCGCAAGAACAACATCAACATCATCCCCGGCGACAAGCTCTACACCATGTAGCGCTTCCGCAACCAAGCGAAAAAAAGGGTGAAGGCATGACGCCTCCACCCTTTTTTCGGTCCAGACCAGGGAGGATCAATAGCGTTCCATGATCCGCTTGTAGACGCCGCGCTCCTGGTTGGCCCGAATGCGCTCGTTGACCTCGGGCAGGCGGGCCTCCCAGCCCGGATGGCGGTTGAAGGCGAAGCGCAGCTCCGTGCGGCCGAGCGGCCTGGAGGCGAAATGAAAGTCTTTCATGGACAGCTCCGAGGATTTGTTGATGATCCAACGCACCGTAAATTGGTCGAACAGGGCCACGTCCACCCGGCCCGCCTTGAGCATGCGCAACAGGACCATATCACTGTTCACGTCATAGCGAACCGCCTCGCCGCTCCTGAACAACGGTTCGACCTCGGGGTATCTGTAGAATTTGATGCAGCCGATGACCAGACCGTGCAAGTCGGCCGGACTGTTGTACTCCACCACCCGGTTCCGCCGGGACAGCAGCACGGTCTGCAAGGTCAGCACGGGCTCGCTCCACAGATAGAGATCGGCGTCCTCCATCCATTCCCGGCACTCCAGACGGGTGTAAACCCCGCTCCCCGATACCCGCAAGACGCTTCGCGAAGCCGGGACCATCTGCACGAGCGTCCCGACGCCTTCGGGCATGGAGACCCGGAAGATGTCCAGGGCCGCCCCCTTGGGCTCCCCGTTGACGACCATCTCGAAGGGGGGCCACCCCCTGGTGAACAGAGCGAAGGTGACGGCGTCGCGGGCCAGAGCCGAGCGCACCTGGAACGCCATGGCCAGAACCAACGAAAAAACCGTTACCCAAAGCAGCCTATGGATCACTGCGAACAACCGAACCTCCCTCGCCGAACGACTCGGCATGCTCTGTGAATAAAAATCATTATCCCAAAGGAGCATGCGAATAAACCGGAACTGAGAGGAATTTCTGCTCTCTCCACACATTATCCACAGGTTGCACAAAAAAGAACATCCTGAGGCAGAGGCTGTGAAAAACAACCCCAAACCAAGGTGAAAGGCCTTTCCCCGGCAGGCCCGCCTGGGCAACGCCAATCCGGCGACAACACGTATCCACAGTATCCGCCCTGATTTTTTCCGGAAACGGACAGCCAGCCCCTGGGACCGGAACCGCCAGCGGTCGCCCAGGGGCGCCTTCCCCTTTTCCGAGGGCCCCTCACCCCACATCCGTGCGGTCGGTCGAACGTACCGATCCGTCAGAGGCGAATTCCTTCATAAAACGTATCTTCTCGGTTTTCTCGATAAAAATATCGTCACTATGCGCGGCAATACCATCCATTCTCCGACCATACCCCGTTTTTCATGGCCATGGCAGCCGCCCCCCCCCCAACCCGCCCGCCCCCTCGGGCGGACCGACGACCTCATTTCCTTTGCAAAGGTATTGCCGAAAGCGACCCGCCGAAGTATATGAGTAGAACCCGATAGGCAAAATCGGGATTCTTTCAAGGCGGTGCATAGGGTGGAAAAGGAAATAGTAGACAGCAAGTTTCTGGAATCCATGGCGGATCGTCGTCCGTTCATGAAGCGGATGTTCACCGTGTTCATCTCCCAGGAACCCAAAAGGATCCAGCACATCAAAGACGCGCTGATCTCAGGGGACGTGGAGATGCTGCGCCATCTGGCCCACTCCCTCAAAGGCGGTGCGGCCACCATCGGCGTGGAACGGGTGCGCGAATGTTGCCTGCAACTGGAGAACGCCTGCAAGTCTGGAGACTTGAACTCGGCCATGGCCCTCATGGACCAGCTCGAAGAAGAGATGCGCCAGGCCTACAAATTCATGTTCAATTACCTGGCCGAACAATAACTCGGTCCGAACGCGCCGTTTCCGGGCCCGTCGGCATGACCGGCGGGCTTTTTTTGCGTCCGCCGCCCGCTCTATCCCTTCAGCGGCGCCTCGCCCACGCCGGGCCAGATGCGCACCAGACCGAACCCGGCCCGGATAAACGCCCACAGGGCCGTGGCCAGCCAGATATAGACCAACACGGGTTGCAGCCGGAACATTTCCACGCCCAGAACGCACGCCACGCCTACGGCCGAGGCCGCCAGCATGCTGTTGCGCAGATAGGCGAAATCCCCCGTACCCCAGTGGATGCCGTCCGTGGCGAAGGACAAGGAGCCGACGGGCTGGGACAGGGCGACCACAAGCCAGGCAGGCCCGAAGGCCGCATGGGCTGCCGAAGGCACCAGCAGCCAGGCCACGAAGTCGGTACCGAGCAGCATGGCCAGGCATAGGAACATACCCGTGCCGAAGCTCCACCAACAGACCAATCGGGCCACCGAACGCGCCTGGGGCCGGTCGCTCGCCCCCAGGAAATAGCCCACCAGGCTCTGGCCGGTTATGGCGAAGGCGTCGAGAAACAAGGCCGAAAAGAGGAAGAACTGCCGGATGGCCTGGAAGGCCGCGCCCTGGTCAGCGCCGAATCGGTTGGCCACACGGGTGCACAGAGCAAGAAAGACCAGCACCGCCCCGGTGCGCAGAAACAGGTCGCCGCCCACGCGCATGAGGCGGGCCAGCCCCGCGCCGCGCATGTGCCAGGTCAGTCCCAGGGTGCGGGCTACCGCGATCAGACACCAGAACGCCCCGATCCACTGGCTGACCGTGCTGGCGATAGCCGCGCCGGCCACGCCCATGGCCGGGAACGAGCCGTGCCCGAAGATAAGCAGCCAGTCCAGGACCACGTTGACCAGATTGATGCCCACGGCGACGTAGAGCGGCGTGTGCATGTCCTGAGCGCCGCGCAGCCCGCCGAAACAGGCCAGGGTGACCAGCACGGCGGGCGCGCCCAGCAGGCGATACAACATGTATTCGCAGGCAAAGTCGTTGACCACTCCCTCGGCCCCGAACACGGCCGCGATGAACGGCAGGAACCAAATGGACGCGGCCAGCAAAACCAGCCCGATCCCGCCCGCCAGCAGACAGGCCAGGGAAACCACTTTGACCGCCCGTTCGTCGTCGCCCCGGCCCACGCCGTGCGCCACCTCGGTCTGGGTGGCGACGCCCAGAAACGTGAAGGCCCAGAAGATGGCCGAAAAGGCCATGGTGCCCACCCCCAGCGCGGCCACGGGCTCGGAACCGGGCAACCGGGCCACAAAGGCCGTGTCGGCCAACCCGGTCAACGGCTCGGCCACCAAAGAAAAGAGCACGGGCACGGCCATACGGAAAAGCGTCCGATTGGGCCGGTCCAGAAAAGGATGTCGCTTCGGTTCTGTCGGGTTGTCCTGCACCACGTATTCTCCTGACCGGAAACCCAGAACACATCCGCCGAACAAATACAAGCAATGCTTTCCCTTCCCATCGCTTTTTGATAGTACTGATTGCTATGGAATCCATGGAAATGTCTTTTCTTCTCGGGCTGGCCAGCCTGTTCTATACAGTCATGGAGATCACGGGCATCATCACGGCCATCATCGCCGTACGCGAAACCCGCACCCCGCAGGGCGCCGTAGCCTGGGCCATCTCCCTGGTCACCTTCCCGATCTTCTCTCTGCCGCTCTATTGGATATTCGGCCGGTCCAAATTCCACGGCTACGTGGACGCCATGCGCACCGGCCGGGCCGAATTCCAGCGGCGCATCGACAAGCACCACCACGTGCCGCCCGTCACCCCGCTGTCCGAGCGTCTTTCCCCCCACTCGCCGCACACGGTCTTCGAGACCCTGGCCGAATCACCGTTTCTCGGCGGCAACGACATGGAACTGCTGGTCAACGGCCCGGCCACCTTCAAGGCCATCTTCGCCGCCATCGAGCAGGCCGAGCGCTACGTGCTCATCCAGTTCTACATCGTCCGCGACGACGACCTGGGCAAGGAGCTCGGGGAACTGCTCCTGCGCAAGGTCCGCCAGGGCGTCAGCATCCGTTTCCTCTACGACGAACTCGGCAGCTACTCGACCCCGGCCGCTTATTGGGAGACCCTGCGCGCCGCGGGCATCGAAGCCTTTCCCTTCCACACCACGCGCGGCCCGGGCAACCGCTTCCAGCTCAACTTCCGCAACCACCGCAAGATTGTAGTCGTCGACGGCCACACCGCTTTCATCGGCGGGCACAACGTGGGCACCGAGTATCTTGGCGGCAAGGACAACGGCTATGGCGGCTGGCGCGACACCCATGCCCGGATCAGCGGTCCGGCCGTACTGCCCATCCAGGTCTGCTTCGGCAAGGACTGGTACTGGGCCACCAGCGAGATCCCGGACCTCGACCTGACCATGCCCGCCAAGCGGGGCACGGCCGAGGTCCTGGCCCTGCCCACGGGCCCGGTGGACACCCTGGAGAACTGCTCGATCATGTTCATCCAGGCCATTGCCTCGGCCAAGAAACGGTTCTGGATCGCCAGCCCCTATTTCGTGCCCGACACCTCGGTCATGAAGGCCCTTCAGATGGCCTCCATGCGCGGGGTGGACGTGCGCATCATGCTCCCGCGCAAGCCCGACCACATGCTCGTCTACCTGGCCGGGTTCGCCTGCCTCAAGGAGTTGTCCCGGCCCGGCATACGAGTCTTCCGCTACGATGACGGATTTCTGCACCAAAAGGTCTTCCTGGCGGACGACACCCTGGCCGGGGTAGGCACGGCCAACCTCGACAACCGCTCCTTCCGGCTCAATTTCGAAATCACCATGCTCATCGAGGACCAGGACTTCTGCAAGAGCATCGAGGCGATGTTCCTCGACGACTTCCACCATTGCGTTGAAACCGGACTCGACGAATACGACAAGAAAAACATTCTTCACCAGACCATCATTCGCTTCGCCCGCCTCCTCTCGCCCATTTTGTAGGGGGAAAGGAAGGCCCGCCGGAGAAGGATTCATCCGAGCTCCGCCGCAAAGCGGCTTTCCGCATCCGATCTTTCCTTTCAAAAAACAGGCCCATAAAAAAAGGGAGCCCTGAACGGGACTCCCTTTGCTTGCCTCGATGCCGTTCGGCCTAGAAGATGTCGGCCATGGAATAAAGCTTGCCGGGCTTCTGGCCGACCAGCCATTTGGCGGCACGCAGGGCACCGGCGGCGAAGGTCTCGCGGGAATGGGCACGGTGGGTGACTTCAATGCGCTCGCCGGGGCCGAAGAAGAACATGGTATGTTCGCCGACCACGTCGCCGCCGCGCAGGGTCTGGACGCCGATTTCCTTCTTGGGGCGCTCGCCGATGATGCCGTCGCGGCAATGCTTCTTGACGTCGTCGTAGTTCCAGCCACGCGCCTCGGCCAAAACCTGAGCCAGTTTGAGGGCAGTGCCGCTGGGGGAATCCTTTTTCATCTTGTGATGGGTCTCGACGAGCTCGATATCGTAGCTCTCACCCAGGGCCTGGACGAGCAAAGGCATGATCTTGAGCAGGACGTTGATGCCCACGGACATATTCGGCGCCCAGAAAAGCGGAACCTGCTTGGCGGACTCGGCCAGTTCGGCCTGTTGCTCGGGGCTCAACCCGGTGGTGCCGATGACGGCGGGGTTACCGTGTTTGGCGGCGGTTTTGGCCATGGCCACGGACGACTCCGGAGCCGTAAAGTCGATGATCACCGCGCCCGGGACCTTGGGCAGCAGATCCTCCAGGCAGTCGGCAACCTCACAGTCCTCATACCGCATGCCGTCCGTATTGCCCTTGCGTTCGCACGCACCCACCAAATTCAATTCCCCGTCGGCCAGAGTCTGATTGACCAACATGTTGCCCATGCGGCCCTTGGCCCCCAGGATAACGATGTCCACAGTCATAAAGACGCTCCTTTCGATAAAAAAGTTCGTATGGTTAAAAGTCCAGAAGGGACTTTGGCCTTTTTGCGGTCTTGCCTCCGAGTAATGCCTTGAAGGCATCGAAGTCAATGACTTCCAGGCCCAAGGCCTCGGCCTTGCCTACCTTGGACCCGGCCTTTTCGCCCGCCACCACGTAGTCCACCTTCTTGGAGATGGACTTGACCGATACACCGCCACGCGCCTCGACCATGGCCTGGGCCTCGTCGCGGGAGACGGGCAAGGTCCCGGTGAAAATGAACACCTTCCCCGCCAAAGGGAACTCCTCGGACGGCTCCTCGACCGGCGTGCCGCCCTCGGGCCAGACGCCCAGATCACGGAAGCGGTCGATCATCTCGCGATTGGCGGCGTCCACCCGGAAATCCAGGATGGACTCGGCCATCTTCTCGCCCACGCCCTCCAATTCAATGAGGTCGTCCAGGGAGGCCCCGAAGAGTTCGTCGAGGTCCTTGAACCGGGCGGCCAGGGTGCGGGCGGCCTGCTCGCCGATATGGCGGATGCCCAATCCGGCGATGAGCCGCCAGAGCGGGGCCCCGTCCTTGGCCTTCTCGATGGCCTTGAGAAAATTTTCCGCCGATTTGTCGCCCATGCCCCCATATTTGAGCAGGTCGGTCTTCTTCAAGGTGAAGAGGTCGGCGGCGGTATTCAAGACACCGTCCTCGGCCAGCTTGCGGACCCACATCTTGCCCACGCCCTCCATGTCCATGCCCGCCTTGGACACGAAATGGACAAGCCGCTGCACGGTCTTGGCCGGACAGGCGGGATTGGTGCAGACCACCCGTTCTCCATCCTCCACGGCCGTGCTCTCGCAGACCGGACAGACCATGGGAAAGACGAAGGAAACGGCATTTTCCGGGCGCTGTTCCAGGTCGGCGGACAGGACCTGCGGAATGACGTCGCCCGCCCGCTGGATGAGCACCGTGTCCCCGACGCGCAGGTCGCGCTCCGCGATGTATCCCTTGTTGTGCAGGGTGGCGTTGGACACGACCACCCCGGCCAGCTCCACGGGTTCGAGCTCGGCCACCGGAGTGAGCACGCCGGTGCGGCCCACCTGAATGCGGATGGCGTTGAGCCGGGTCTTGGTCTGATGAGCGGGGAACTTGAGGGCCAGGGCCCAGCGCGGGGCGCGGGCAGTATATCCCAGCGCCTCCTGCATCTCGCGGTCATTGACCTTGGCGACCATGCCGTCGATCTCGAAGGGCAGCGTGGCCCGGATATCCCCCAGCTTCTGGAAATAGTCGGCCACTTCCTTGGCCGAGGTACACAGCTTGACGTCGGGCGGAATGGCAAAGCCGAGATCGTGCAGCCCTTCCATGAGCTCCTGCTGGGTGGCCCAGTCAGCGCTCCTTCCCGCCCACTGCACCCGGCCCACGCCATAGGCCATGAAGCGCAAAGGCCGCAAGGCCGCCACTTTGGGATCGAGCTGGCGGATGGTTCCGGCGGCCGCGTTGCGCGGGTTGGCGAATATTTTTTCGCCCTTCTCCTCCTGACGGGCGTTGAGGGCCGCGAAATCCTTGTTGGCCATGACCACTTCGCCGCGGACTTCGAGAAGTTCGGGCACGTCATCGCCGCGCAAGGTCAGGGGCAGGTTCATGACCGTGCGCATGTTGGCGGTCACGTCCTCGCCCACCAAACCGTCGCCGCGCGTGGCCGCGCGCACGTACCGCCCGTTCTCGTAAATGACTTCCAGGGCCAGGCCATCCATCTTGGGATCGGCCCAATAAGCCACATCGGGCCGCCCCACGCCCTTGGCCACGCGCTCGTGAAAGGCGTACCAGGCGTCCAGGTCCATGGCGTTGTCCAGGGAATAAAGGCGTAGCGCGTGCTCGTATGGAGTGAACCCCTCTGCCGGTTCGCCGCCTACTCGCCGGGTGGGCGAGTTGGGGTCGTCCAGCTCCGGGTACGCGGCCTCCAGTGCAGCCAGTTCGCGGAACAGGGTGTCGAACTCCTGGTCCGAGATCTCGGGATCGTCCAGGACGTAATAACGGTGATTGTGGTAGTCGATTTTTTCGCGCAGAAATGCAGCGCGCTCGGCAACGCTCTCAGGAACCATGAATTTTTCCACCTGGATATAATTACAGAATTTCTTTGATTTCAGTCAGATCGGTCTTCTTGCCGACGGCCAACAAGGTGTCGTTGGCCTGGATGACTTCCTTGGGGCCGGGGTTGAAGACCATCTGCCCGGATTCTTTTTTGATGGCGATGATGATCAAATTGTAGTTGGCCCTGATTTTGGATTCAATGAGGTCCTTGTTGACCAGTTCAGACCCGGGCGACACGTCCAGTTCCTCCATCTGGAGGTCGAGACTGCCGCGCACGGCCAATTCTACAAAGTTGGTCACCGTGGGCCTGAGGACGCTTTGGGCCATGCGCAGGCCGCCGATGAAATGCGGCAGGACCACACGGTCCGCCCCGGCCAATTCCAGGCGGGAGATGTGGGACTTGTCCCCGGCCCGGGCCACGATGGTAATCGTGGGGTTGAGCTGGCGGGCGGTCAAGGTGACGTAGACGTTGGCCGCCTCGCTGGTCACGGCCGAGATGAGGGACTTGGCATAGGGCAGCCCCGCGCTGATGAGCACGGCGTCGCTGGTGGCGTCGCCCTCGATGCACAGGATGCCCTCCTGCTCCATCTTGTCGATGAGGGCCGGATCGTTCTCAATGACCACCACATCATGGCCGTCGGCCATGATCTCCTGGACCACGATGCTGCCGATGCGGCCATGGCCGCAGACAATGAAATGGTTTCTCAACTTGCTGATCATCTTCATCATCCTATGCTTACCCCACAAGATTTGCAGTCGCCCGTCAATGAGCACCTGGGCAAAGGCGCCCGCGATGTAAACGAAACCGCCCACGCCGAGCATGATCAGGAAGGCTGTGAAAACCCGCCCTTCCGGGGAGAGCTGGTTGACCTCCATGAAGCCCACGGTGGAGAGGGTAATAACCACCATGTAAAAAGCACTGGCCAGGTCCCAATGCTCGTAGATCATGTAGAAGCCGATGCCGAGCAGAAAGATGACGCAAAGGTAGGTCACGCCGAGCAGGATGCTCCAGAAGGAGCCCAACCGGGCGCGCAACCGCAACATCCGTCGATGGAAATCACCTCTCATCCCTTACCCCAATTCCAGCATGCGCTCGCGGATGCGGGCGATGCGATCCCTGAGTTTCGCCGCCCGTTCGAATTCCAGTTCCTTGGCAGCCTCACGCATCTCACGTTCCAGCTGTTTGACGGTCCGGTTCAGGGTTTTCTGATCAGCGCCGTAGTCCACCCCGTCCTCGGCGGCCATGGCCACGGTCCCTCCGTGGTCGTCGCGCCCTCCGTGCCCCCCGAGTTCCTCGAAAAAGTTGTCCATCTTCTTGCGGATGGTGGTCGGCGTAATGCCGTGCTCCAGGTTGTAGGCCTCCTGCTTCTCCCGTCGGCGCTCGGTCTCGCCCATGGCCGCGGCCATGGAGTCGGTAATCTTGTCCGCATAGAGGATGACCCGCCCTTCCACGTTGCGGGCGGCCCGCCCGAAGGTCTGAATGAGCGAGCGTGCGGAACGGAGAAAACCCTCCTTGTCGCCGTCCAGGATGGCCACCAGAGAGACCTCGGGGATATCCAACCCCTCGCGCAGGAGGTTAATGCCCACCAGGACGAAGAACTCGCCTTCCCGGAGCGCCTTGATGATGGCCATGCGCTCCAGGGTGTCGATGTCGGAGTGCAAATACCTGGACTGCACGCCCATCTGATTCAGATAGTCATTCAGGTCCTCGGCCATGCGCTTGGTCAGCGTGGTCACCAAAACCCGTTCGTTCTTCGACTGTCTTTTCTTACATTCCGCCAGCAGATCGTCAATCTGTCCCTGGGTCTTCCGCACCTCGATCTGCGGATCGAGAAGCCCCGTGGGCCGAATAATCTGTTCCACCACCACGCCTTGAGCCAAATCCAGTTCCAGCGGGCCGGGCGTGGCCGAGACGTAGACCGCCTGATGGATACGCTCCTGGAATTCCTCGTAATTGAGCGGCCGGTTGTCCAGGGCCGAAGGCAGGCGGAAGCCGAAATCCGCCAAGGTGGTCTTGCGTGAACGGTCGCCCCGGTACATGCCGCCCACCTGGGGCAGGGCAATGTGCGACTCGTCCACAAACAGGATGAAGTCGTCCGGAAAATAGTCAAGCAGGGTCGAGGGAGGCTGGCCTTCCACCCGGCCGTCCAGGTGGCGCGAGTAATTCTCGATGCCGTTACAATAGCCCAACTCCTCGATGGTTTCGAGATCGTACTGGGTACGTTGCTCCAGGCGTTGCGCCTCGACCAGCTTGCCCGCTCGTTTGAAATAGGCCAGCCGGGACTGCAACTCGTTGCGGATGTCGTTGATGGCCCGGTCCACGTTGTCGCGATCGGACACGAAGTGCGAACCGGGATAGATAACCGTCTTGCGCAGCCGATCCTTGACTTCGCCGGTCAGCGGGTCGGTCTCGGTAATGGAGTCGATCTCGTCGCCGAAAAACTCGATGCGCAACGCCTTCTCCCGGCTGTAGGCCGGAATGATCTCGACCACGTCGCCGCGCACTCGAAAACTGCTGCGGTGGAAATCGTAGTCATTGCGCTCATAATGGATTTCCACCAGCCTCCCGAGCAGGGACTCCATGGCCATGGTCTGGCCTTCCTCCACGGGAATGACCATCTTGGCGTAGAAATCGGGCGATCCCAATCCGTAGATACACGACACCGAGGCCACCAGGAGCACGTCCCGACGCGTCAGCAGCGCGTGGGTGGCCGAATGGCGCATCTTGTCGATGTCATCGTTGATGGACGAATCCTTCTCGATGTACACATCCGAGTGCGGCATGTAGGCTTCCGGCTGGTAGTAATCGTAATAACTAACGAAATACTCCACGGCATTGTGCGGGAACAGCCCCCGGAACTCGGTATAGAGCTGAGCGGCCAGAGTCTTGTTCGGGGCCAGGATCAGGGCCGGGCGGTTGAGTTGGGCCACCACGTTGGCCATGGTGAAGGTCTTGCCTGTGCCCGTGGCGCCGAGCAGGACCTGATCGCGCACGCCGCCGTTCAGCCCGGCGATGAGTTCGGCCACGGCCCGGGGCTGGTCGCCCTTGAGCGTATATTCGCTGACGAGTTCGAAATCCGGCATTCTTTTTTACACCCAGGCTTGAATCGGCCCGTTAAAACACGTACATATCAAGATATACCCTGCAACCGAGATTCGGAGTCAGAGCTATGGATATCACCATCAATACTCCCACCTGTCCCCTGCCCTTTGAGCGGGCCTACTCCCTGTCCATGATCATCAGGAGCTTCAGGGGGAGGCGTGACGTCGAGGTCCACCTGTTCCGCGCCCGCTGGCCCCGCGAAGAGGAATCGGCGGACTTCACCGGCCTGCTGGAGCACGACTCCGCCTCGGGGAGCGATTCCCCGGAAAGCCGGGCGGTCGTCCTGGAGTCCTTCACGGCGGACGAACGCGATCTCATCGTCAATTACCTGAAACAACAGTACTCCACAAGGCTTACAGCCATCCGGTCCAACCCTCTGGCCTTCCCGGTTCCGACCGGACTGGCAGGGTTTACCGAGATCCAACCGGGCAAGGACGCCGGGTTCGTCGAGTTCGAAAAAATCCCGAGTTATCCCCTGGACTTCCCCCTCAAGGGATATTTCGACCTGAACCGGCACCTTCCCCTGGCCGACGAAAACTGAGCCGGCTCACGGTTGGTCGGCAAAACGCCACACTCCCTCGCGGGTGGGCGCGTCCAGGCCCTCGCGGAGCATGGTCATGAAGCGGAACCGCTGGAACTCCCGCGCGCCGAAGCGCAGGAGATGGCGGGTAGTCTGCTGGCAGTCGATGAGGGTGAACCCCCACTTCCGCAATTGCCGCACGAACACGGCAAAGGCCGCCTTGGAGGCGTCCGGCACGTTGTGGAACATGGACTCGCCGTAAAAAATCGAGCCCAGTGATACGCCGTATAGTCCGCCCACCAAGTCGCCCTCCTGCCACGCCTCCACACTGTGCGCGTAGCCCAGCCGATGCAACAGGATGTACGCCTCGATCATGTCGTCCACAATCCAGGTGCCCTCCTGCTCCGGACGCGAACAGCAGGCGCACCGCCGGATGACCGCTTCAAAATGGGTATCCAAGGTAAAGGTGAAAATGCCCTTGTTGAGCACGCGACGCAGACTGCGCGGCACGTGCAACTCCTCGGGAAGGAGCGCCAGCCTCGGATTGGTGGACCACCACAGGATGGGAGAGTTCTCAGCGTACCAGGGAAAGATGCCGTTGGCATAGGCCGCGAGCAACCGCTGAGGGGAGAGATCACCGCCCACGGCGAGCAGTCCGTCCGGATCGGCCTCTTCCGGGTCGGGAAATATGGGTTCTTCAAACAGGCGGTAGATGGTCATGGCGGCAAGAAAGGGGCGGCCGAAGCCGCCCCGATATTCGCTATTGCTTGGTCCCGACGGCATCGAAGGAGAATGTGAATTCCCCGGATTCGCCGCTGGCGGGCTTCTTGCCGGACCGTTTCCGGGCCGCGGCCACGTCCACGGTAACCACGCCGCCCTTGGCCAGGGAGCCGAAGAGCAGTTCGTCCGCGATGACGTCCTTGATCTCGGTCTGAATGACCCGGCCCATGGGCCGCGCACCCATGGAAGCGTCGTGGCCGAGTTCGGCCAGCCGTGCCCGGGCCTTGTCGGTCAAGGCGACCACCACGCGACGGTCCTGCAACTGGTCGTTGAGTTCCTTGATGAACTTGTCCACGATCCGCTCCATGACCGGCTGTTCCAGGGAATGAAAGGTGACGATGGAGTCCAGCCGGTTACGGAACTCGGGACTGAAGAGTCGTTCCAGGGCCTTCATGGCCTCGCCCTGGCGATCGGAATTCCCGTCGCGCTTGAAGCCGATGGCCCCCTTGGCCATCTCCCGGGCCCCCGCGTTGGAGGTCATCAGCAGGATGACGTGCCTGAAGTCCGCCTTGCGCCCGTTGTTATCGGTCAGGGTGGCGTAGTCCATGACCTGGAGCAGGATATTGAAGACGTCGGGGTGGGCCTTTTCGATCTCGTCGAACAGGACCACGCAGTGCGGCTTCTTGCGCACGCCCTCGGTCAGCAACCCACCCTGATCGAAGCCCACATAGCCCGGAGGCGCGCCTATGAGCCGGGCCACGGCGTGCTTTTCCATGTACTCGGACATGTCGAAGCGCAAAAAGCCGATGCCGAGCACCTGGGCCAACTGGCGGGCCAGCTCGGTCTTGCCCACGCCGGTGGGGCCAGTCAGCAGGAAGCTGCCCACGGGGCGCCCCGCCTGGCGCATGCCCGCACGGGAACGCTTGATGGACTTGGCCAAGGCCGCCACGGCTTCGTCCTGACCGAAAACCACGGCCTTGAGGTCGTCCTCCAGGCTCTTCAGGCGCTCACGGTCGGACGTGGTCAGCCTGCGAGCCGGAATGCGGGCCATGCGGGCCACGACCTTCTCCACGTCGGCCACCTTGATACGGTCGCCCTTGCGCGGACGGCCGGACAGCTTGTACAGCGCGCCGACTTCGTCCATGACGTCGATGGCCTTGTCCGGCAGATAGCGGTC
Source organism: Desulfovibrio sp. Huiquan2017 (assembly GCF_017351175.1). Classification (NCBI taxonomy): domain Bacteria; kingdom Pseudomonadati; phylum Thermodesulfobacteriota; class Desulfovibrionia; order Desulfovibrionales; family Desulfovibrionaceae; genus Desulfovibrio; species Desulfovibrio sp. Huiquan2017. The sequence goes on from NZ_JAFMPN010000009.1 coordinate 146,250, forward strand.
GGTAATATGCCGCTCGGACAATTCGGCCGCCGCCTTGAGAGCGAAGTGGGTATAGTTAACCCCGTGGAACTCCTCATAGTGGGACTGCAACCCCTTGAGGATGGCGATGGTCTCCTCCACGGTGGGTTCGGCTATCTCGATCTTCTGGAACCGGCGCGACAGGGCGCGGTCCTTTTCAAAATGGTTTTTGTACTCTTCGAAGGTGGTCGAGCCGATGCAGCGGATCTCGCCCGACTGCAGCAGGGGCTTGAGGATGTTGGAAGCGTCCATGGAGCCGCCCGAGACCGACCCCGCGCCCACGATGGTATGGATCTCGTCCACAAACAGGATCGCGTCGCGGTTCTGCTTCAGTTCCGTCAGGACGCCCTTCAGCCGCGCCTCGAAATCGCCCCGGTACTTGGTGCCCGCCAGCAGCGAGCCCATGTCCAGGCTGTAGACCTCGGCATTGAGAAAATCCTTGGGCACGTTGCCTTCGACGATCATCAGGGCCAGGCCCTCGGCCATGGCGGTCTTGCCCACGCCGGGATCACCCACGAAAATGGGATTGTTCTTGCGCCGTCGGGACAGGACCTGGATGGTCCGTTCAAGTTCCCCGGCCCGGCCGATAAGCGGGTCGATGAGCCCGTGGGCGGCCCGGTCGGTCAGATTGACCGTGAATTCCTTGAGCGGGCTCTTCTTCTCGCCGGGACGGTCATCCAGGGAGTCGCCCCTGGACGGCTGGTCGTCGCCCAGGTCGTTCCACTCGTCGCCCATGGACATGCCGTGGGAAATGAACTCCAGGATGTCGAGCCGGGAGACGTCGTGGGTACGCAGGAAGTAGACCGCGTAGGAATCCTCCTCGTCGAACATGGCCGCCAGGACATCGCCCACCTCCACGGTGGTCTTGCCCGAGGCCTTTTTCTGCCACACGGCGCGCTGCAGCACGCGCCGCACGCCGAGCGTCTGGATGACCTCGGATTCGGTGCCCTCGGGCAGGGACTCCATATTCTCCACGAAAAATCGCCCGAGCTGGTCCCTGAGCCGTTCCATCTCCGCGCCGCAGGCTTCGAGGATCTCCTCGCCCTGCTCCTCGGTGGAGATGGCGTACAACAGGTGTTCGAGCGTCAGGAACTCGTGGTTCCGACGCTTTACCTCGTTGACCGCGGAGGTCAACGCGCTTTCCAGTTCCTTACTCAACATCGTCATAGACTATTCACCTTCCATGCTGCACTTGAGCGGGAAACCCGCGCTCTTGGCCAGCCGGTGCACCAGGTCCACCTTGGTTTCGGCCACCTCGGCGGTATACACGCCGCACACCCCGTACCCCTGGTTATGCACGGAGAGCATGATGGCCGTCGCCTGCGCCTCAGTCCGACGGAAGACGCGCACCAGAATCTCGACCACGAAATCCATGGTCGTATAATCGTCATTATGCAACAGGACCTTATACTTCTTCGGTTCCTTGGCTTCATGTTGCCCAAGGATCTCCGAATCGAATCGGTCCCCGGTAAAAGGGTCACTCATAGCGGTTCGACTCCACCAATCCTTTGTATTTCCTAGCTCCCAATATAAATTCCTTTTACCCGCCTGTCGAGGGCCGCCGGTCAAAGATTCTCGATTTCATCCAGCAGGGCCGCGCGTTCCCCGGGAGCGAACACGAAATTTTCATTCGGCTCCAGTCCCTTCGCCAATCGGTATTCAAGATTCAATCCGTGATAGGTGGCCTTGCTGGTCCGGTTCGGGTCCAGGCCGAGATCGGCGGCACACGCCAGGACCGCAGCCTCCACTCCCTCGATCTCAACAAAATCCCCGAAAGGCAGATGGTCCAGGCAGACCACGCAGCCCATGTAACGCCACTTCTCGCGGACCTTCTCATAGCGAAAGGCCGGAAAGAAGCCCACGGCCCGCAAGGCCTCGTCCATGGCCGCGAGGTCATCCACCCCGGTCTCGATCTCCTCGAATATCTTGAGGGCCGACGGCCTCTGGTTGTCGGGCGGACGCTTGACCGTGAGCAGGCCCCGCCCCTGCCGCTCCCGCAGCCGGAGCAGAACGCCCTCCGCCTTCAGCGACCGGTCGGGCCGATCGAAAACCGTATTGCTTTCGAAGTAGCGACCCGAAGTCCCGGCCCCGGCCCGGCCCAACCGGCCTGCCAGATCGGCCAAGTCCACCCCCGGATATTTCAATTCGCACTCCAACGCCATTGGCTTTCTCTCCTTGTGTTGCTATACATTGACCAGGGATATCGAAATGCTGACTAAAATTCTTTACCTTTCTTTAGGCGGGACCTGCGGGACCCTGTCGCGTTATTTTTTGTCCGGCGTGGCCCAGCGCATGACGGGGGGAAGCTTCCCGGCGGGCACCTTCGCCGTGAATATGGCGGGCTGCCTGCTTTTCGGCGCGGTCTGGGGATTCTTTGAAAACCGCCTGCTCCCCGGCAGCGAGATCAGGCTGCTGGTCCTGACTGGATTCATGGGCGCCTTCACCACCTTCTCCACCTACATGTTCGAGACCGCCAGCTTGGTCAAGTCCGCGCAGATAGCCATGGCCCTGGTCAACGTAGTGGGCCAGTCCGTGGCCGGGCTGGCCTTGGTCCTGACCGGCATCGCCCTGGGCCGCCTGCTCTAACCAACCATTCCGGAGAACGCCATGAAACTGCTCGAAAAGGCGGAACGCATCAGAATCTACATCGGCGAAGACGACAAGTCCGACGGCCAGCCCCTGGCCGACGCCATTGTCCGCGAAGCTCGCCGGATGGGCCTTGCAGGGGCCACGGTCTACCGAGGCCTCATGGGCTTCGGAGCCAACTCCCTCATCCACACCAGCAAGATTCTCCGGCTGTCCGAGGACCTGCCCGTGGTCGTGGAGATCGTCGATCACCCGGAGAAACTGGATCCCTTGCTCGCCCGGCTCGACGGCATGCTTAAGGAGGGCATGGTCACCCGCGAACCCGTGGACGTCATTGCCTACCGCCACAGCTAAATGAAAACGCCCCTGCGGGAACGATCCCGCAGGGGCGCATCCGCACTATTCCTTCCCAATGGCCTCAGCCGCAGGCCCGAACAATCTCCGGCGCTATCTTCTCCAGGGACAGGACCTTGTCCACGCCGCCCTGCTTGATGGCCTCCTGGGGCATGCCGAAAACCACGCAATTCGCCTCGTCCTGGGCGATGGTATACGCCCCGGCGTCCTTGAGCTCCTTCATGCCCTTGGCCCCATCGTCGCCCATGCCGGTCATGATGGCGGCCACGACGTTCGAGCCGCCATACCGCGCGCCCGAACGGAACAGGACGTCCACCGAGGGGCGGTGCCGGGAAACCAGGGGGCCGTCCTTGACCTCCACGTAATATTTGCTGCCGGTGCGCTTGAGCAATAGATGTTTGTCGCCCGGGGCGATCAGGGCCAAACCGCGCATCATGACGTCGCCGTCCACAGCCTCCTTGACGGTGATCCGGCAGAGGCCGTTGAGCCGGTTGGCGAACGCCGCCGTGAAGTGCTCGGGCATATGCTGGACAATGGCGATGGGCGGACAATTCTCGGGCTGGGCCTCAAGAAAAACGCGCAGCGCCTCGGTGCCGCCCGTGGACGCGCCCACCAGGCAGACTTTCTCCGTGGGGGACATGGTCATGGGCCTGCCCTTGGGAATGACCGCGTCCGCACTGAGCTTGGGCTTGACCTGGATCGGCGGGGCCGCCACGCGGACAGGCCTCGTCCCGGCCAGGGCCGCCGCCTTGACCTTGTCGATGAGCCGAATTCGCGACTCTTCGAGAAACTTCTTGGTCCCCACCTTGGGTTTGGTAATGATCTCCACGGCCCCGTATTCCAGCGCCTTGAGCGCGGTAGTGGTGCCCTCTCCGGCCACGGACGAGCAGATGACCACCGGAATGGGACGCTGCTTCATGATCTTGCGCAGGAAGGTCAGGCCGTCCATGCGGGGCATCTCGATATCCAGAGTGATGACGTCCGGGATTTCCTTCTTAAGCCGCTCTGCGGCCACATAGGGGTCCACCGCCGTACCCATGACTTCAATCTGCGGGTCGGAAGACAGAATATCTTCGAGCGTTTGCCGAACAACGGCGGAATCATCGACAATAAGAACTCGAATCTTACGCATGAACAACCTCTTGAGGACTATCTGGATTCTGCAACGATGCGGCGGATAAGGCCGGGCACGTCCAGGATGAGCGCAATGGACCCGTCACCCTTGATAGTGGCCCCGGAGATGCCCTCCACATCCTTATACACCCGACCCAGGCTCTTGATGACCGTCTGGTGCTCGCCTATGACCGTGTCCACGACAATACCGACGCGGCTTCCCTCCACGCCGGTGATAACGATCTGCTCGATGGGCGGATTCTCGCCCTCAATGTTGAACCATTCGCGAATATGGATGTACGGCACGATCTCGCCGCGCAAGTGCAGAATGCGTTGCTCGGACCCGGCCTCCTCCACTTCGCTGCGGGACAGTTCCACGCACTCTTCCACCAAGGACAGGGGAATGACGTAGTATTCGTTCTCCACCCGGACCTGAAGTCCGTCGATGATGGCCAGCGTCAGAGGGAGCCGGATGGTGATGGTTGTGCCCGTGTTCGGCTTGGAGTCGATGTCGATAGTCCCGCGCAGGGAATCTATGGCCCGTTTGACCACGTCCATGCCCACGCCCCGGCCGGACACGTTGGTCACCACCTTGGCCGTGGAGAAGCCGGGCTCGAAAATGAGCTTGAGCAATTCCTTTTCGGTCAGTTCGGCATCCTTGGAAATCAGCCCGCGCTCGATGCCCTTCTCGCGGATCATCTCGCTGCTCATGCCCTTGCCGTCGTCGGATATACGGATAAGGACCTCGCCGCCCGAGTGCTCGGCGGAAAGCAGGATGGTGCCCTGCGGGGCCTTGCCCTTGGCCACGCGTTCCTGGGGCTGCTCGATGCCATGGTCGATGGAGTTACGCAGCAGGTGGACCAGGGGATCGCCCAGCCGTTCGATGACCGTCTTGTCCAACTCGGTCTCCGCGCCGCTGGTGGCCAGGGTAATCTGCTTGCCCAGATCAGCGGAAAGATCGCGCACCAACCGCCGAAACTTGCTGAACGATGTACCTATGGGCAGCATGCGGATACCGAGCGTGGAGTCGCGCAGTTCATCGCTCAACCGTTCCAGCTCCTCGGCCAGCAGGGTCAGGGCGGCATCGTGCTTCTCGCTGACCACCTGGGTGATCTGCGCCTGAACGATGACCAATTCACCTACCAAATCCACCAGATAATCAAGCTTGTCCGCCGCTACCCGGATGCTGCTCAGGGCCTCCTGGCGCTTCTTCCCGGCCGCCTTCTCGCGGACCTCGCCCTGCCGCTTGACCGCCTTGCTGACCTTTTCCCCTGGGACCTTGCCAGACTCGGTCAGGATCTGGCCCAACGGCTTGTCCACCCCGCTCTTCTGCGAAGTCAGCGCCTCAGCGACGTCCGCATAGGTCAGGTCGCCGCTTTCGACGAGCATTTCGCCGATCCGGGGGATGCGCACGGAGTCATCCTCGTCCTCTTCCACAAAACTGGATACCGGGGTGACGGCCTTCCGCTCCCGGGGCGGAGCGGGCTCGGACGAAACCGTTTCCGGAGCAGGTTCGGGCTCCCCGTCCAAGGCCTTGACTTCGACTTTGAGATCCGCATCCAAAAAGAAGAACACATCCTGGACGTCGTTCTGGGCGGCCTCGGTCTCCAGCAAGAGTTCCCAGCCGCTTCCAGTCTCCCGATGACCGGACTCGACCTTGAGGGTTCCCAACCGTTCCAACTCTTCGAAAAAGGCCTCCACGGCGTCCGCGTTCACCTCGCCGCCCAAGGGACGGAGGGTGATGCGATAGCAGTGCATGGGTGCGCCGGACTCGTCCTGCGGGGCGGATTCCGCCTCGTTCCCGGCGGGAGGGACCTCTTCCGGTGCGGACTCGGCCTCTGCGGCGGGCTCGGACACATTGCCGGCAGCCGTCGCGTTGGTCCCTTCGACAAAAGACTGCAAACCGTCAAGAATGTCCTGCATGATCTCCGGGGCGACGGGCTCGTCGTCCTCGGCCTCGAGCATGGCCCGAATCTGGTCGCGAGAACGCAGGGCCAGGCTGCACAGGACCGGGGTAGCCTGCACGTCGCCATTGCGCACCATGTCGAAAACCGTCTCCACCTCATGGGTGAAGGCGGCGATTTCCTCGAAGCCAAACATGGCTCCCGACCCCTTGATGGTATGCAGGGCCCGGAATATCTGGTTGACCAGATCCATATCGTCGGGCGCTTCCTCAAGTTCGAGCAAAGCGCCCTCAAGCTCGATCAGGAGGTCGTAGGCTTCTTCTTTGAATATCTGTCTGTTCAGGTCGTCTCCTGACATTCCGCCACTCTCCTCACGTCAGATTCCCACGCCGTTTTGAACGCGTGTGGGATGGGTTGGCCACATGCGGCGTACTGATAGTATATCAACTGGAACTAGAGGAATAGACTATTATAATCTTTTCCAAAACAGAGGCGGTCACTTGGCCCCGAGAAATTTGATCTCGGCCCGGGCCGACTGATCGTCAAAGGGCTTCACCGCGATCTCCACCCGTTCGCCTTTGAAGTCCGCCGCGCCGAGCAGGATACCCTCGAAGTAATCGAACAGTCCCCGGCTCGAACGATAATTCATGAACAGAACGTCGCCCTTGTCCTCATAGGTGAATTTGGGCGGCTTGATGCCGGGCTGGGACTTGGTCAACTGGGCATGGACGTCGTTCATGCGCAGATAGAAATCCTTGAGCGAATCCTTCTTGAAATAACCGGGATAAAGCTCGTTGAAACGGACCACCGTATACCGGCCCAGCCCGATGAAAAATTCCCTGACGGAAATACCCGCGCCGTCGGCCGCGAATTCGGCCATCTGCCGCAAGACCTGGTCCGGATAGCTGTCGGCGGGCAGGAAGACCGGATTGCCCAACTCCCGCTGCATGGCCTCGTAGAGGGCCTGGCCATGAGTCTTGCGCACGTATTCCTGAGCCAGCTTGGGCAGGACGCCTCTCATTTGCCCATCGGAACTGCGCAGCCTGTCGCTCGTCCCGGTCTCGCCGTCACCGAATTCCCTGGACACGTCAAGCAGTTCCCTGGCCAGTTCGGCCATCTCCCGGGTCGCTCCGGCGGCCTGTCCGGCGGCCTCGTCCGCATCCTCGGCGATGGAGGCAATGTCCCCCACACTGCGCATGATCCCTTCGACAGCCGAAGACTGCTCCTCGGCGGCGGTGGCAATCTGGGCCACCCGTTGTACCATGTCCCTAATATTGTCCATGATCCGCTGCAATGATTCGCCCGCGCGGTTGGACAGGGCCGTGCTCTCGCCCACCTTGGCCGCCGTGGCCTGCATGGAGTTGGTGGCATCTTTGGAGCGCTTCTGGATGGCGACGACGGCTTCCTCCACCTCCTTGGTGGCGTCCATGGTTTTTTCGGCCAGCTTGCGCACCTCGTCGGCCACCACGGCAAACCCCCGGCCTGCGTCGCCCGCTCGGGCCGCCTCGATGGCCGCATTAAGGGCCAACAGATTGGTTTGGTCCGCGATGTCGTTGATGACGTTGATGATCTGCCCGATGGCTCCGGCCTGGGAGTCCAGTTCGACGATCTCCAGGCCCAATTGGCGGGCCGACTCGGCCACCTGGTTGATGGCCGCCACCGCGTCGTCAACCATGGCCGCGCCCTCCTCCGCCGAGGTGTTGGCCTCGGTGGCGGCCTCGCTGGTCACCGTGGCATGGCGAGCCACTTCCAGCACCGTGCCGGTCATCTCCTCCATGGAAGCGGCCACCGAAGCGGTCTGACGGCGCTGTTTCTGCGCGCCCTGGGCTTGCTCGTCGGCCGAGGCCGAGAGCAATTCCGTGGCCGAGGCCACATGCTCGGCCAGGCCGCTGATGTGTTGGCCCGCTTCCCGCAGGCGTTCGCGTTGCGTTTCGATCTCCCGTTGGCGGGCCGCCTGTTCCGACAAATCGAGGAGGGAGGCCACCGCGCCAAGGGTTGCGCCCGCGTCGTCCCGAATAAAATCCACGAAAAGCTGTACCGGGACGACCCGCCCGTCCCACAGCTTGAGGTCCAGAGATTCGGCCACGGGCTTCATGGTCCGCAAGGCCTTCTCGGTCACCGAAACGCCATCCCGGTCATAAAAGGCCCGGCTGACGGTTTGGCCGACCGCTTGATCCTCGGTTTTGTGCAGGAGCGCGAGCAGAGGCCGGGAGGCCTGGCGGATATGCCCTTCGGCGTCGCTCAACAATGCCGGACCGGCCAAGGCCCGGAACGCCCGTGCGCAAAAATCCGCCGCCTCGCGTTGGGCGGACAACGCCTCGGACAGCGGCCCCATGGCCCCGCCAAGCAGATTTTCTTCCCCGGCAAGGGGCTCGTCGCCTCGAACCAGCCGGTCCAGGGCCGCATGGAGTCGGGCTTCGGTACGCTTCAGCCCGATGCCCGCAACCATACAGACAAGCAGGGCGCAACCGGCCGCCAATCCGTAATATAGCCATCCCCCGAAGGCAAAGGCGACGGCGAACAGGCCGCACAGGCCCACTCCAGACAAAACCATTTTTCCCATGGGACGTAGCTGCATTCATCCGGCTCCGTGCAAGGCTATGGGTGGCGAACGGAAAAACATATTCCGGCCCACCACTACCCCTTCTTCAGGCTATTGGCAATTATTGGTGAAAACTGATGAAGTTCAGGCGCGTGGAGCGCCGTCGGCTATTCTTCCCGCTTGCGCAGAATACGCACGGCCCGCCGCCGGCGATACCGCCGGATGGCGAACAGGGAAAGGAAGTAGGTCGCAATGGTGGCCGGGATGCCGAAGGCCAGCCCGCCCGCGAACATAACCCCGAAGACCTGCCAACCCGCATGGATCATGTCCACCATACGGAGCTTGTCCGGGTCGAAGGTCAGGTTGTGAAAAGGCGTGACCACCTGGCCCACCTGAAAGAGGAAATAATAGAACGGGACCATGGTGGCCGCGTTGGAATAGCAGGTGACCAGCCAGGCGGCCAGCTTGTTGACCCGCAGGACAAAGGCCAGGGCGATGACCACCACGGACTGAAATGGAATGATGGGCAACGCGCCGATGAACATGCCCAAGGCGCAGGCCGCGGCCAGGTTCTTGGGCGACGAATTCTGGCGCATGAGACGCAGGTACCAGTACCGCATCCACCGCTTGGTGCCCGGCCACCATTCCCGGACAGACCGCCTGGGCGGCTTTTCCGGGGGCGTCCGGTGAGTAATTCTCTGGGTCAAGACCTACTCCAGGACGTCAAAGCGTGAAAACTTCATCATGAACCCGGCGCGGCCCTGAGTGGCCGAACGCAGGTCCGTGGAAAAACCGAACAAACTGGCCAGCGGAGCCAGCCCCTGGACGATCTTGAGCCCGGCCCGGTCGATCATGTTCTCGATCTTGGCCCCCTTGGCACCGAGCAGGCCGACCACATCGCCAACGAACTCTTCTGGCACGGAAATCTCTACCCACATGATCGGTTCCAGAAGCTTGGGATCGGCCTGGGCCAAGGCCTCCTTCAGGGCCATGGCCGAAGCCATGCGGTAGCCCACCGGGCTTGATTCACCTTCCCGGCGCTCCAGCCCGAGCACCCGAACGCGGACGTTCTGCACCGGGTAGCCGCGGATCACGCCGCTCTGCAACCCATCGGTAATGCCGTCCTCCACGGCCTCCAGCCATGCGGCCGGCCAGGCCTCGGTGTCCACCTCGAAGGAAATGGTCCGCTCCTTATCCCGATCCAGCGGCTCCACCGAAAGCTCCACCGCGCCGAAATGCATGACCTCGCCCAATTCGCGGCTGAACAGGCCCTTGCCCGTTCCCTTGCCTCCGACGGTCTCCTGGTAGACGACTTGCGGTCTGCCCGCCCGGGGCTCGAGCTTGTACTCGCGCTTGAGCCGTTCCAGGATGACTTCCAGGTGCAGCTCGCCCATGCCGGATAAAATGATCTGCCCCGTGTCCTCGTCGCGCTTGAGGTCCAGGGTCGGGTCTTCCAGGAGATATTTTTCGAGCGCTTCGTCGAGCTTCTCGCCCTCCTCGGTGTTGCGCGGCTCGATGGCCAGGGAGATGACCGGCTTGTAGTCCGCGATCTGCTCAAGGATAACCGGCGAGGACCGGTCGCACAGAGTGTCGCCCGTACGGGCGTATCTCATGCCTGCGGCGGCCACCATGTCACCAGCAAACGCTGCGTCGATCTTCTCCTTGCGGCCCGCATGCAGCCGGAACAGCCGGGCCACGCGTTCATCCTGGTCCTGGGTAACGTTATACACGGTCCCACCCGCCTCGATGCGGCCCGAATAGATGCGCATCATGGCCAGTTTGCGGCCGGAATCCATGGCCACCTTGAAGACCAGGGCGGACAGGGGCTCCTTGGCGGAGACCTCGAAATGCTTCTTCTGGTGCGTGGCCGGGTCCACGCCGGTGGCGGGCGGCACGTCGAACGGGCTCGGCAGGTAACGACAGACCGCGTCCAGGACCGGCTGCACGCCGACGTTTTTGAGCGCCGAACCAACCAGCACGGGCACGAACCGGCGGGCCAAGGTTCCTTTACGCAGGGCCGCGTGAATCCGATCCGCGGGCACCTCTTCCCCGGACAGATAGAGGTCGAGAATCTCCTCGTCCTCCTCGGCCGCGGCCTCAAGGAGTTTTTCGCGCCAGGGGGAAAGCCGTTCGCCTTCCTCCCCGGTCACGGGCCGCCGCGAATACTCGGCCCCGCTGGACGCCTGGTCGAACTGAAGCCGTTCCATGGTCACGAGATCGAACACGCCGGAAAATTCCTGCCCCTCGCCGTCCGGAAACTGGATAGCCACGGGGTTGGTCCGCAATTTTTGGACCATGGAATCGAGTACCCTCGTGAAGTCCGCGCCCAGCCGATCCATCTTGTTGACGAAGGCGAGTTTGGGCACATGATAGGACTCGGACTGCCGCCAGACCGTTTCGGACTGAGGCTCCACGCCGCTGACCCCGCAGAACACGCCCACGGCTCCGTCGAGCACACGCAGGGATCGCTCCACCTCGATGGTGAAATCCACATGGCCCGGCGTGTCGATGATATTGATCATGCACGGGTCCCACTGACAGGAGGTCACGGCCGAGGTGATGGTGATGCCGCGCTCCTGTTCCTCGGGCATATAGTCCATGGTGGCCGTGCCTTCATGGACCTCCCCGATACGATGTATTTTCCCGGAATAATAAAGAATTCTCTCGGTCAATGTGGTCTTTCCGGCATCAATGTGCGCGATGATGCCGATATTGCGGAGGTTGCCGAGAACCTTCGCCGAAGGGGCGTTGCTCTTGCTCACGATCAGTCTCCGATGGTCCAGGCGGTGCGATGGAAAAGGAAAAAATCGGATTGCAGTTCGGGCCAGACCCAACACCCTTCCTGGCCGGGTCCCAGAACCAGCCGGGCACGGTCGAGGGTCTCGCCGACACGGTCGGCCGGGGCGTAGGCCACGTCGCGAACCGCATCCAGAAAAGCCGAAAAAGAATCCCCGCCGCGCGTGAAGCCGTCGGGCAGGGGCACGTCCGCCCCGAACACGGTGAATGCGGTGTCGGGATGGATAAAGGCCAGAGCGTCGAGGTCGAAGGTCGCGTCATCGTCCAGAAACAGGACGGCGTTACGCCCGAAGACCGGCCGGTACACGGCCAGCCCGGCCCGTTCGGGACAGGCCGCCGGGTCGGCGGTCAGGTCGATTACCGCCCCACTCGCACCAGCCTCGGCCAGGCGATCCAGCAACTCGGCCAGCCCGTTGCGGTCAAGATCGGCCACCAATTCCTGTCCGGCCAATTCCATGGCCGTAAGCAGGCCAGGCGCCCACGCCTCTTCGACGTCCAGGCGGACCGCCAGGATCCGTCGCACGCCGCAGGCCACGGCGGGCACCAGGGAGGCCAGCAACCGGGCCGGGGAAGTCAGGGTCCCGTCAAACAGGACCAAGGCGAAATCCACGGGAGCGAACCGGCTGACCGAATCGAACCCGCCCCGCCAGCGCGTCGCAACTTCGCGGGCCGCGTCCTTGCGCGGGCCATACCAGTCGTACAGCCGGGCGATGCAGGTCTTCATCAGGGCGCGCTCCCCGTCCGTGGAAATCCCGTAGGCGTCCGCGAACAAGGCATCGTCCACCAGGGACTCGCCAATCAGATCGGGAAGAGACAGTTCCGATTCACGCATGGGACAGGCCGACGGATGAAGGGTTGAGCGGCATCTAGAGCCACTGCTTGAGCCAGCGCTTCCAACTCCCCTGGATACGCGCCCGCTCGTCCTCGGACAGGGTCTTCTGGTATTCGAAATAGGAATATTCGGCCCGTTTTATGGCGTAGTCGCGCAAGTCGGGAATGTCCGAAAAATTCTCCACCACATACTGATAGCGGTGCCACGCCGGACCGAACTGGTCCGTGCGCCAAAAGAAGTCGGCCACGAAGATCTCGTGCTCCGCCAGAATGCGGCGGCTCTTGAGAATCATCTTCTTGCCCGCTTCGGCGTACTGGGACTTGGGGTAGGTTTCCACCAGCCGGTAGAGGTACTCCAGGCCTTCTTTGATGTTTTCCTGCCGCCGGTCGATGGTCCGGAACATGGACACATCCGTGTTGGCGATCTGGTAAAGGACGTAGGGGATGTTCTCGTTGCTCGGATGCAGCGCCTCGAACTCCTTGTATGCATCCAGGGCGTGCACGTAATCCTCGTCAAGGAAATAGGCATCGCCCAACGCCAGCTCGCCCTTGAGAGAGAACGGGCTGAACGGGAAACGATCCTTGAGTTTCGAGAAGTATTCCTGGGCGTCCCCGTAGTCCTTCTCGTCCATGGCCGCCATGCCCGCCTCGTACAGCTCCTGGGCCGTATCCTCGGGCGGAGGCAGAAAATAGCTGTCGATCCAGATGCACCCCGAAAGGGACAAGAGGACGACCATAAGGACGGGGGCCAATATTCGACGCATGGGGACTCCTAGTCCAGTTGCTCAAGATAGGAAAAGGCGGCGGTGGCGGCGGTCGCCCCGTCGCCCACGGCGGAAGCCACCTGACGGCACATCTTCGCCCGGATGTCGCCGGCGGCGAAGATGCCCGGCACGTTGGTGCGCATCTCGACATCGGTGATCACGCCGTTGCGCTCCATCTCGATATCCCCGGGTACGAAGTCGATGATCGGCTCGAACCCGATGAAGATGAAGACGCCGTCGAGTTCGAGCCTGGACTGTTCGCCGCTCTCGACATTACGCAGGGCCAGGGACTCCACGTCGCTCTCACCCAGGATCTCCTCCACCACGGTATTGCGGATGATCTCGATCTTCTGGTTGGTGAAGCACTTATCCTGATAGCAGACCTGGCCACGGAAGTCCTGCCGCCGGTGAATCAGATAGACCTTGTTCACTAGGCGGGACAGGTACAGGGCCTCTTCGAGGGCGGAGTTGCCGCCGCCGACGACGGCCACATTCCGGCCTCGAAAAAAGTTGCCGTCACACAGGGCGCAATAGGAGACGCCCCGCCCGATCAGGCGGTCCTCGCCGGGCACGCCGAGCTTGCGGTAGCGGGAGCCGGTGGCCAGAACCACGGCCTTGCCCCGAATCTCCTGGTCGCCCACCGTGACGGTGTGCCAGGGCGCACCGACCTTGATGGAGCGGACCTCGTCGTTGATCCGGTGCAGATCGTAATCCTCAAGGTGGTCGGCGAATTTGTCCGCCAATTCCCACCCCTGGAGCCCCTTGGGAAAACCGGGATAATTCTCGATCTCCGAGGTCATCAGAACCTGCCCGCCGGGGGACAGTTTCTCGACCATGGCGGTTTTCACTCCGGCCCGTAAAAGATAAAGGGCAGCCGTCATTCCTGCCGGGCCGCCCCCTATGACTACGGCGTCATAAGTTTCCATGAATTACAGCGCCTTTTTCTTGATCATTTCCTTAATGCTGCTCTTGGAAACCGCACCGGTGGACTGATCAAGCACTTCGCCGTCCTTGAACAGGATCAAGGTGGGGATGGCGCGAATGCCATACTTGCCCGGCGTAGCGGAGTTTTCGTCAACGTTCATCTTGACGATCTTGATCTGACCCTCGAATTCCTCGGCCAGTTCATCGATAACGGGCCCCATGGCGCGGCAGGGACCGCACCAAGGCGCCCAGAAGTCGATAAGGACCGGGATGTCGCTCTGCAGAACGTCCTGCTCAAAAGTACCGTCGGTAATCTGATTCGCCATGAAATTCTCCTTTTTTTGCTCGGCCGGAGGCCAGCGTATTCTCATGGTCCGGCAAGGCCGGGGCGGCGCCACGCCGCAATTGTTTTCGCAATTTATTTAAAATAGGTCCGCATGTACCCTACTGTCAAGGAGTGCCCGGAATTTTCATGTCCCGTCACCCCTTTGGGGCCGCCCGTTCCCAGTCCAGCGGAACGATACGCCCCCGGGGTATGGCCTCAAGATCGAGTCCATGTCGGCACCCCGCCTTGGCGAGCAGCCAGCCCGCATGGGCGATCATGGCCCCGTTGTCCGTGCACAGGGACAGGCTCGGCAGGGTCAATGCCAACCCATGCCCGTCGGCCACGGTGCGCATGGCCTCGCGGACGCCCGTATTGGCGGCCACCCCTCCAGCCACGATCAGACTCCGGACCGCCCCTACCCGCTTCAATGCGCGTTCCACCTTGATGCGCAGCGTGTCGGCCACGGCCCAGTTGAACGAGGCGCAAACCCGGGCCAGGGCGGCCCGCCGTTCTCCCGGCAGATCGGCCACGGCCTGCGGATCGGCCATGGTTTCAAAAACCAGCTCAGGATGGTCGGCCACATGATTGGCCACGGCGGTCTTGAGTCCGCTGAAACTGAAATCCAAAGTGGGATTGTCGATGTAGGGCCGGGGGAACAGGCCCGTATCCGGCTCTGCCTCCCGTGCCAGATCGTCGATAAATCGTCCGCCGGGATAGGGAAAATTCAGCATCTTGGCGGTCTTGTCAAAGGCCTCCCCGGCGGCGTCGTCCAGCGTCCGGCCGAGCAGTTCGAACTCCGTCGGCGACTGGATCAGGTAGGTATGGGTGTGCCCGCCCGAAACAAGCAGCCCCAGGGCCGGGAAACGAAGCTCCCCTTCCAGCCCCGGCGCGAGCAAGTGCGCCCAGAGATGATTGACCCCGATCAGGTCCGTTCCGGAGGCCAGGCAAAGCCCCTTGGCGAAGCTCACGCCCACCAGCAGACTGCCGAGCAGCCCCGGGCCACGCGCCACCGCCACGCCGTCCAGGTCCTCGGCGCGCAGGCCGGTCGCGTCCATAAGCTGACGATAGAGCCGGGGCAGAACCCGCAGATGCTCCCGGGAGGCGATTTCCGGAACCACGCCGCCAAACAGGGCGTGGGTGTCCACCTGGGTGGCCAGCCGTTCGCCCAGCAAACGGCCGTCCTCCACCAGCGCCACGGCGGTTTCGTCACAGGAGGTCTCGATGCCGAGGATGCGCATCAGCGGTTCTTTTTTCTCCGCGATTCGGATTCATAGATTTCCTGGACGACCCGGACGTCGTTGCGCGAGCCGCAGAAAAAGGGAATGCGCTGGTGCAGATGGTCGGGCTCGATGTCCAAGACCCGGTTATGGCCGTCGATGGCCAGGCCGCCCGCCTGCTCCACGAGAAAGGCCATGGGGTTGCACTCGCAGAGCAGCCGCAGCTTGCCCGAAGGCTTCTTGGGATCACGCAGGTCGGCGGGATACAGGAAGATGCCGCCGTAGAGGAGATTACGGTGGAAATCGGCCACCAGAGAACCGATGTACCGGCCCGAGTATGGCTTGCGCAGGGCGTTCTGAGGCGATTTGAAATAGGCCAGGACCTGCTTGGTATGGCGGTCCCAGTACCGCTCGTATCCCTCGTTGACAGAGTATATCTTGCCCTGTTCCGGGATGCGGATGTTGGGATGCGAAAGCAAAAACTCGCCCACGCTCGGATCCAGGGTGAAGCCATGCACGCCGTCGCCGCAGGTGAAGACCAGCATGGTCGAGGAGCCGTAGAGCACATAGCCGGCGGCTACCTGTTCGCAGCCCTTCTGGAGCACGTCGCTGGACATGAGCGCGGCGGCCGGGTCGCTCTTGCGTTTGAAAATGGAAAAAATGGTCCCGATATTGACGTTGACGTCAATATTCGAAGAGCCGTCCAGGGGGTCGAAGATGATGATGTATTCGCCGCGCGGCAGGGACTCGGGCACCTCGATGATGTCCGCGTTCTCCTCGCTGGCCATGGCGCAGAGCACGCCCGACCGGGCCAGCCGATGGATCAGGATGCGATTGGCGTATTCGTCGAGCTTCTTGACTTCCTCGCCCTGGACGTTGATGTCGCCCGTGAAGCCGAGGATGTCCACCAGCCCCGCCTTGTTCACGGCGCGGCCGATGATCTTGGCGGACAGGACGAGTTCGTTGAAAAGCCGCGTAAATTGGCCGGTTGCTCCCGGCACCATCTTCTGGTGCAGGAGGATGTGCTCGGTGACGGTTACCTGCTGCGGCATCTGTTTACCCTCTCGGTTGTTATGCGCGCTCAAAACGGCCACCAGCTTCCCTCAGCTTTGGGGTCCACGCTCTCTGTGGCGTACACATACTGGTCCTTGCCCACATACCGTGTCAGCCAGGTGTAATATCGGTTGCCCACCTGGACCTGCCCGTGGACCTCGCTCTTGAGGATGTCTTCCCAATCCACGGCCAGCATGGCCTTCTTGTCCACGTCCGCACCCAGGGTCCAGACGTTGTGGCCCGGATGGATGACGATCAGGGCCGTGGGATCCGGGCACAGGCGCAGGAGCGAACGGGGGTCGAAGCCCACACCGATCAGGCCGCCGAACTTGATGTCCTCGAAATAGGGCCGCCCGATGTACATCTCCGGGCCGAGGTCGGAATAGTCCACCACGGTCAACAGGCTGACCTCGCGCCAGACGCCCTCGAAGACCAACGGCTTGCTGATGCGCTTCACCGGCAATTCGGGCTGCATGAAAATGATGGTCCCCTCTTCATCCGTGACCAAAACCCGATCCACCCACGGGAAGCGGGCCATGAGCAGGTCGAGCCAGTCGACGCCGGGCATGGTGTCCGTGTCGTCCACGAAACGGATCAGCGAAGTCAGCGGACCGTCAACCGGGGAGATAAGCTTGGCCAGCTTCTCCTGGTTGGGATTGGTGAATTGATAGCTGTCGGTATCAATGGTCGGCGGCGGATCCACGAAGTCTCGCGTGGTCTGCCAGGTTTCCTTGGTGTATTCGGCGGTGGAATCCCACATACCGCAACCGCCGAGCAATGTCGCGACGGCCAGAATCGTCAAAAATAAATATCGCATATTCCCGCTTTCGTGCATGACCGCTCCGCACCTCGGCGCGGACGTCCATTGCTGGTTTGCCTAACCTTGGACTCGGGCTTCGAATCTGGAAGCCAGGGTTTCGAGGGTGCTGATCAGCCGGTTCTTGGCATGAACGCTGAAGGCGTCCGCTTCCTCGCCCGGCCCGTTGCCGTCCCGGCGGTGCTCCAACTGGACGATTCGGTCGCGCAGTTCGGCGCGCCGCTCGTCGGACACGGTTGATTGCAACAAATCCCGATAGATTTCAAGTGCCCCTTCCACATCGCCCTGAGATGCGAGCAGGTCGGCCATGGTCTTGGTCCGGAAAGATCCCGTGCCGGGCCGGAAGTCGCGGCGCTCGCCGTCGTCGTCATCGTAACGCCGGTCTACCTCTGGCAGCCTGAAGGGCGGCGGGCAGTCCACCGGGGGCGGCAGGGGCGCGCCCACCAGTCGATCGGCCAAGGTGCCGATGCCTTCAAAGACCACGTCGGTCCACTTGATGACATCGCCGGAAAGGTTGGAGGCGACCAGCATCAGGAAGACGGCCAGGTCGCGCTGTTCCGGGGGCAAGCTCCGAGCCCAGCCGCGCCAGAAGGCGGGATAGTCCCGCAACGGGTTGATGACCCGCTCCAACTGCTCGTGGACCTCGGCCTCGCGGTCGAGTTCGGTCAACAGCTCCACCAGGAGCATGCGCGCCTCAAGGTAGTCGGGGTGTCTGTCCAGCCCCTGACGCAACGTCTTGACCGCGTCCTCCGGCTGTCCGTTCTCCACGAAGAGCTTGGCGAGAGGGAAAAAGACCCGGGAACCGGGTTCCAGGGAGAGAACTTCCTGATACCATTCAATTTTCTTGCACATCGACGGCGTCTCCGCGAGGTTGGCCCTTCTCATCCGGGAATATATATAACAGCTCGTCCTTCTTTACGAAATTCATTCTCTCTCGAATGACCTTCTCCTGGTAGGCCTTGTCCGACTTGAGCTTGCGAATCTCCTGGCTCAGGTCCAGACTCCGGGTGTCCACCGCGTCGATCTTCTGTCGCAGAACCTCATACCGGTTCTTCAATTCCAGGTAGGCGAACACCCCCTGGTCGCTCCAGATCAACCGAGTCAACAGAAAAAGGTTGATGCAGACCAGCAGCACCGCGAATATCATTTTGCCGCGCATGGTTACTGTAGCCGACGCTCTGCCCTGGCACGGGGCTTACGGCGCGAGAGCGGTCCCTGCAACTCCCTGAGGAAATTCGACGTTGCCGTCTCGATGCGCTCCACATCCGACTCGCTCAACTCAACCTCGTCGATCCGTTCGAGGAACGACTTGAGCACGACGAATTCGTCCAGGAGGGAGTGGCCGTTTTCCAATTGCTCCAGCTGGGACTCGAGATCGAGAATGGTCTGGAGGCAGTTGGTTATGCGGACAAGATGTTTGACCGAGCTGGAATCCGACATAGGCATCTCTCAGAAATGTTTGTCTCTCTTCGCCTTGTAACCTTTTTTTCGAGATCTTGTACAGTTATGCCATAGCAAAACTAGCATGTTACCCCCCCCCTGTCATCCCTGAATTTCCTTAATCCGAACGAGATGTTGCAAGGCAAACCGCAATGCGGTCCAGGCGGTTCTCGATTTTTTCTAGACTAGTCCGGCGCGACCGATCGGGCCCGCCTTTCGACGCGACCGGCCCGGCCTTCCCGGTCAGCCCTCTTCCGGAGTCCCGATCCACTTCCTGTAGAAATTGTACAGGTAGTGGCCGCCGGAAACCACGGTCAGGATGAGCGCGACGTACAACAGCACAATTCCCGTGGGCCGGGGATCCCAACCAAAGAAGGGATAATGGAAGATCAGCATGCCCACGGCCAGGGCCTGACTCAGGGTCTTGGCCTTGCCCAGCCTGTCCGCGGCGATGACCTCGCCCTGCTCCGCAGCCACGGCGCGCATGCCCGTCACCGCCAACTCGCGGCAGATGATGATGATCACCACCCAGGCGGGCACGCCCCACCCCGGCCCGAGCCTGACCAGCATGATCAGGGCCGAGCCGATGAGCAGCTTGTCGGCCAGGGGGTCGAGGAACTTGCCCAAGTTGGTGATGGCGTTCTGACCCCGGGCGATCTTGCCGTCGAAATAGTCCGTGACGCAGGCCAGGAAATACAGGCCGAAGGCGAAGTAGGAACCAAATTTGAAGCCGAACCACATCTCGAAGTAGAGCAGCAGCACGATGAAAGGCGCCGCCAGGATCCGGGCCATGGTCAGACAGTTGGGAAGATTGAAGACTTTTTTTCTATTCATCGTTCCCGCCTTAGGTATTTGTTGTCGAGGCCGCCTCTAGGCTATTCTGGGCAGCCGCCGCGATCGTGTCCGCCAGTTCGATGAATGCGCGTTTGGCGAAGGATTCGTCTTCCAGAAGGACCACCGGAGTACCCAGGTCCCCCGCCACCACTGTGGCCGGGTCCAGCGGGATGGCGCCGAGGAAGTCCAGGCCGTACTTCTCGGCCAGGGCTTTGCCTCCGCCCTTTTTGAACAGGTCGATGGACTGGTGGCAGTGCGGGCAGATCAGTCCGCTCATGTTCTCCACCACGCCGAGGATCGGGGCCTTGGCGTACTGAAGGAAATTGATGGACTTGCGCACGTCGGACAGAGAAACCTCCTGAGGCGTGGTCACCACCACGGACAGAGCATCCGGGATGGTCTTGAGCACGGTCATGGGCTCATCGCCGGTGCCCGGAGGGGAGTCGACCACCAGAAAATCCAGTTCGCCCCACTGCACGTCGGAGATGAACTGGCGGATGGCCGAGGTTTTCATGGGACCGCGCCAGAGCACGGCCTGATCCGGATCCTTGAGCAGGGACTCCATGGAAACCACGTGGAGATTCTCGTTGTATTCCTTGGGAAGGATCAGGGACCCCCGGTCGATGTCCAGGGTGCCGGAGATGCCCAGCAGGGTCGGGACCGAGGGGCCGTGGATGTCCACGTCCAGCAGGCCGACCTTGTAGCCCTTGGCGGCCAGGGCCGCGGCCACGTTGACCGAAACCGAGCTTTTGCCGACCCCGCCCTTGCCGCTCATGATGAACAGCTTGTACTTGATCTTTTCCAGGGTGGACTTGATCATCTCATCCTGGATTTTCATCTTGGCGCTTGCCTTGCCGTCGCCCCCGCCGCCGCAGGAACCCGAACTGCACTCACTCATATCTTCTTCTCGCTTTATCGCTTTCTCCCGCAAAGGAGACCCTATTTCATTGCGTGCGGTCGGACAACCGCTCCAAAACACACACGGCGAGCACGCCCGCCGCGAACAACCCCAGGGCCAGGACAACGTCCCAACTGAATCCGTCGGGGAAGACGTTCTGCGCGCGCAGCACGTGCATCTTCCCACGAATGACCGTGGATTCCAAGACTTCTTTCCAGGGCCAGACTTTTCGCAACGCCCCGATCATGAACCCGGTCAACACGCTCACCGTGGCGGCGTGCCACCGGGCGAGCAGAAAATGCAACACCCTGGAAAAAAAGACGATGCCCACCACCGCTCCCGCCGCGAAAGTCGAAATGACCACAAAGTTGTCCCACAGGAACGGATTCTTGAGGGTCCGGGTCACGTATTCATACTTACCGAGCATGAGCAGCAGGAAGGCCCCGCTGATGCCCGGCAGGATCATGGCGCAGATGGCGATGGCCCCGCACAGAAAGATGAAAGCCGAGGTTTCCGGCGTGGACACGGGAATCATGCCCACCAGCAGATAGCTGCCCGCCGCCCCCAGCAGGACGAAGCCCAGGTTGATCGCGTTCAGGGGTTTGATTTCCCGCCCAACCACAAAGATGGAAGCCGTGACGAGCCCGAAAAACAGGGACCAGATCTCCACCGGGCGGTTGTTGAGCATGTAGTTCATGACCCCGGCCATGGTCACCACGGCGGTGAGGATGCCGAAGAGCAGACAGGCCAGAAAGCGCAAATGCACCTCGGCCAGCGCACCGGTCAGGTCCAGGCGCAACAGCCGGCGTACGAACAGCACGTCGAAGGATCGGATGGCATCCACCAATTGGGCATAGATGCCGGTGATGAAGGCGATGGTCCCGCCGGATACGCCGGGGATGATGTCCGCCCCGCCCATGCACAGTCCCTTGAGCCAGAGCAGTGCGGCCTCGCGCGGGGTGCGCGGCCCGGGGCTGGCCATGAAGGCCGCCCGGAAGGTCATCCGTCCGTCTCCATCCGCCCTACCAGCCATGGCTGCCCACCAGATCGACAAAGGCCACGCCGCCCCTGTCCTCGCGAGTAACCCGGCCGTCCTTCTTCTCCACCAGGATCAGACTCTGGTTGCGCCGGGACGCACCCACCGGAATGAGCATACGGCCGGGATCGGCCAGTTGGTCCACCAGCGGAGCGGGCACTTCGGGACCGCCCGCCGTGACGATGATCCGGTCGAAGGGCGCTTCGCCGGGCCAGCCCATGGTCCCGTCGTCCAGCTTGAGCTTGACCGAAAACATGCGCATATCCATGAACCGCTTGCGCGCGGCGTGAAAAAGCTTCTTGATGCGCTCCACGGTGTAGACCTCGGCCCCCATCTGGGCCAAAACCGCCGCCTGGTAGCCGGACCCGGTGCCGATTTCGAGCACCTTCATGCCCGGCTCCACCTGCAGAAGCTCCGACATGAGCGCCACTATGTAGGGCTGGGAGATGGTCTGCCCTTCGCCGATGGGCAACGGCCCGTCGCTGTAGGCCTTGTAGGCCAGGGCCTCTTCCACGAACAAATGGCGCGGCAGTTCGCGCATGGCCGCAAGCACGCGCTCGTCCGTCACGCCGCGTGCCTGAATCTGGTCGCGCACCATGCGCTCCCTGAGCCTTACCGGATCAACCATCGTCTCTCCTGGGAATACGGCGTTCCATGAACGAAAACACCTGCGGGATGCTGAACAGATTTTACCCGCCAAGTCAACTCGGGGGCTAAAGAATACCCGGAAAGGGAGCAGAAATCTTGACACATTTCCCGCATTGGCGGAAACTGAGGATAGATTCAGGAGGGCCTATGCTGAAGGTAAGAGATCTCATGTCGTCGCCGGTTTTTTCCCTCAGGGAAAACGACTCGCTGCATAGCGCGCGGGAGCTCATGGACCTGCAGCGCATCCGGCACATTCCCATCGTCACCGTGGACAACGTCTTCACCGGGCTCATCACCCACCGGGACATCCTGTCCGCGACCATCTCCAAGCTGGCGGAACTTGACCCCGAAACCCAGAAGGAGATCGACGCGGGCATCCCCATCCACGAAATCATGCGCGCGGACGTCGTCTCGGTGACGCCCGACATGTCCCTCAAGGAAGCCGCCCGGCTCCTGCTCAACCACAAATACGGCTGTCTGCCCGTGGTTGAAGGCGGCGGTCTGGTCGGCATCGTCACCGAAGCCGACTTCCTGCGCCTGACCATCAACCTCATGGAGGGGCTGGAGCAGGACGACTGACGCCGTCCCGCCGGGATCCGCCTTTTCGCGAAAGCATCGAAAACGGCCCGCCCCCACGCCCTGGATTTTTCCCCTGACACTCCCCTGTCGCGCTTTCGGTGCGGGCTTTTGTCCTTCTTTCCTTGTGTCCGCTCTGGGAGTATTATAGAAATAGTCTAGATTTAATCACATAGGAAGTACCATGAACAACGAGACCAGCCTGAATAAAAAGAAAAGCGGCGGCAAGCTCCCCCTGGGGGGACTGCTCACCATCATCATCCTCTTGGCCCTGTGCGCCGGGGTATTCATGATTTTCCGCGACACTACGCCCCCGGTGGTGACCATCTCGCCCGACGCGGACCAACTGGGCAAGGGATCCGTCTTGACCGTCAAGGTGGACGATGACGGCAGCGGTCTGAAGTCCCTGGAGGTCTACGCCGTCCAAGGCGGCAAACGCACCCCCCTGGTCGCCAAGACCTATCCCGGCGGCATCATGCAGGTCCAGGAGGACATCGTCCTGGATGCCACCCCCCTCGCCGAGGGCGAGTTCTCCATTGAGGCCACGGCCCAGGACGCATCCCTCTATCCCTTCGGCGCGGCGGGCGCGACCAAGGCGGCCAAGACCTACTCCTTGGACCTGACTCCGCCGCGAATCTATGTGGAATCCCCGGTCAACAATCTGAACCAAGGCGGGGCCGGGCTGATGGTCTACGCCCTGAGCGAAGAAGCGGCCAGCACGGGCATCCAGGTGGGCGAGCGGTTCTTCCCGGCCCATCTCCAGCCCGGACATCCCGGCAAGTTCCTCTACTACTGCCTGTTCGCCCACCCCTGGGACGTCTCAGTCAAGGACTTCCAGCCGTTCATCACCGCCTCGGATGCGGCCGGGAACAGCGCCAAACGTTCGTTCAGCTATCATACCAATCCACGCGCCTTCCGGCATGACAAGATATCCCTGTCCGATAGCTTCATGGAGCAGACCATCCCCGAATTCCAGGGCCTGATCCCCAACCGGGGCAGTCTGCTCGCCCAATACCTGTACATCAACAACATCATCCGCAAGGAGAACCGGGCCAAGCTGGTGGAATTCAGCCACCAGACCAGCCCGACCATGCTCTGGTCCGGCCCGTTCGTGCGCCTGCCCAACGCGGCCAACCGGGCCCGCTTCGCCGACGCTCGCGACTATATGTACAAGGGCAAGAAAGTGGACTTCCAGACCCACCTCGGCCTGGACCTGGCCAGCGTCCAGCACGCTCCGGTCCCGGCGGGCAACGACGGCCGTGTGGTCTACGCCGACTTCCTGGGCATCTACGGCAACGTGGTCGTCCTGGACCACGGTCTGGGACTGCAATCCCTCTACGCCCATCTGTCGTCCATAGCCGTGCATCCCGGCGACATGGTCACCAAGGGCCAGATCATCGCCCACACCGGGGCCACCGGGCTGGCGGGCGGCGACCACCTGCACTACGGCATCACCGTGGGCGGCATCCCCACCCAACCCATCGAATGGTGGGACGGGACATGGATCAAGCACAACATCACTTCAAAACTCCGGTAATACCAATGAAAAGGCGGCCCGCATCATGCGGGCCGCTTCGTTTTCGGGAACTTTTTTACCGGAACAATTCCTGCATAGTTCCCAGGGAGGCAAACCTTTCCCCCTGGGAGATAGCATGCAAGTATCCACCGCCCTGACTACCCGGCCAGACTCCACCACAGCCACCCGGCTGCTTACCCGATCGCAGACGATCACCCCTGTGAACGAGGAAACCGAAACCGTGGACAAAACCAAAGCCACGGGTTCCCCCTTCGTCTTTCAAAAGAAGCTTTCACCCAAGGAAGAACAACGGGTACAGTTCCTGCAAAATCTCCTGGCCCAGCTCCTGACCATGGTCGAGGGCAATCCCACGGACGAACAGAAGGACCGCATCCGCGCGATTGAAAAGGAACTGGAGAAGATTACCGGCGTGAAAATCCAGTCCAGCCTTGCCGACATGGCCGCCAAACTGCCCGGCAAGACCGACAAGAAGAAAGAGGAGGAACAGGAAAAAAAGTATCAGCTCAAGGGCATCGACCCCAAGGAAGCAGAGCGCAGCAACAAGTCCCTGGCTTCCGAAAACGACAATCCGGGCATGCAGATGCTGCGCAACAATGCCCTGTTCACCTCCATCGGTGCCCTGGCCTTGTCCGACCCGTCCCTGTCCACCTCCCGCAGTAAATACTAGTCCAGAGCCGCAACCACCGTTTCCGCGTGCGCCAGGATTTCATCCCGGTCGCGCAACCCGTCGATGAATCGTTGCGGTATGCCCCCGATGCCATTCAGCGCCCCGGAGAGCGCTCCCGTCAGACAGGCGCGGGCCATGTTGTTGCCGCCGCCGTTAACGGCCGTGAGCACGGCGGTCTCGAAATCGGGAAACCGGCTGGACAGCCAATAGGCCGCCGGAACCATGAAACCGAGTTGGCAGGCCAGACCGTAGACCTGGGCGATACGTTCCGGCGGGTCCACCAGAATATCCGGATCGACCGCCGCTTCATGGACCAGGCCGGGCTGAAGAAAGACGTCGATGAGCGCCCGGTCCACTTCTTTCTGGGCCCATCCCATAAGCGACTTGCCGGACTTTTCCAGCGTCTTGCCCCGAATCAGGCGGCACACGGCCAGGATGAAGGCCAGGGACTGCGCGGCCACGAACGGCTCCGCATGGGTCAGCCGGATGTTGGCCATGGCATGGACGGCCAGCCCGCGTGGGTCGTCGGCGTAACGTGCGGCGAGCATGACCCCGCGCACAGCGGCCTCGCCCGAATCGGACAGCCCGGCGGCCTCGGACCACGGCACCCCGTCCCGGCGCGCCCGCCAAACCTCCCGCATGGCGATATCCGTATACCGCCCACCCTGAGGCGTGCCGTCCAAGGTATCGAGAAAACCGTCCAGCCGGGCCGTAAAATCGGCTTCGTCGTATCCGCCCTTCTCCGCCAGGGAAGCCAGCAGAAGCAGGGACACCTGTCCGGTCTGGGACACGTCGCCCGCCAGGCAGCCGTCGTGGTAACGTCCCGGCTTGGGGGGCCGATAGTCGGTGATCCAGTCGCCGTAATCGACGCGCAGTTCGTCCAGATCGTAATACCAGTGCGGTCCCAACCCCAAAGCATCGCCCACGTACATGCCCACGATCGCTCCCAAGGCGCGTTCCCGTCTCGTCAGTTCGCTCATGAAAACCTCCAGGTTTCCCCAAGCCTACACGAAAAACGCCCGACGGCAAGACCGTCGGGCGTTCGTTTGTCGAATCGTTATGGAAACCCTACTGGCGGGCGGGCCGCTGAAACTCCTCCTTGAGGAGGCAGGCGGCGATGGGCGCCTCGCCGTGATTGCGTACCCAGACGTTTCGGGAGTTGCCCGCCAAGGCCTTGTCGATGACCTGGTCCATGGTCTTAACCGGAATCACTTCCAGGTCCTTGAGGATATCCTTGGGCACATCCTGAAGGTTCTTCTCGTTCTCCCACGGGATAAGCACGGTCTTGATCAAGCCGCGATGGGCCGCCAGGAGCTTCTCCCGCAATCCGCCGATGGGCAGCACCCGGCCGCGCAGGGTGATCTCGCCGGTCATGGCCAGATCGTTGCGCACCGGAATATTCAGGAGCGCGGAGATAAGCGCCGTGGTCAGGGTCACCCCCGCCGATGGGCCGTCCTTGGGGGTGGCGCCGTCCGGCACGTGGATATGGATGTCCACCAGCTTGTAGAAGTCCGGCTTCAAGCCCAGCAGGTCGGACCGGGAGCGGATGTAGGACACGGCCGCCCGCGCAGACTCCTGCATGACGTCGCCGAGCTTACCGGTGATCTCCACCTTGCCCTTGCCGGGCATGAGGACCACTTCCACCAGGAGCATCTCGCCGCCGAGCTGGGTCCAGGCCAGGCCGTTGCACACGCCCACCTGGGGCTCTTCCTCACGTTCACCGTAGGAGTACTTGGTCACGCCAAGGATCTTTTGCAGGCTCTGCTTGGAAACCTGGATAATCTTTTCGCGGTCGTGATCCTCCACGATGCGCATGGCGGACTTGCGGCAGATGGAGGCGATCTCGCGTTCCAGGTTACGCACGCCCGCCTCCTTGGTGTAGTAGCGAACCACATCCAGGATGGCGTTGTCCGAGATCTTCAGGTTCTCGGGCTTCAACCCGTGCTGCTTGATCTGCTTGGGGACCAGAAATCCCTTGGCGATCTCCACCTTCTCGGTCTCCAGATAGCCGGGCAGCCGGATGATCTCCATACGATCCTGCAACGGCAGCGGAATGCCTTCCAGGCTGTTGGCCGTGGTGATGAAGAACACCTTGGACAGGTCGTAGTCCAGATCCAGATAGTGATCGTTAAAGGCGTAGTTCTGCTCCGGGTCCAGGACTTCGAGCAGGGCCGCCGACGGGTCGCCCCGGAAATCGGCGGACATCTTGTCCACCTCATCCAGGCAGATAACCGGATTGTTGAATTTCACCCTTTTCAGCGACTGAATGATCTTGCCGGGCATGGCCCCCACATAGGTCCGCCGGTGGCCGCGAATCTCGGCCTCGTCTCGCACGCCGCCCAGGGACAGCCGCAGGAACTCACGGTCCATGGACCGGGCGATGGACCGGGCGATGGACGTCTTGCCCACGCCCGGAGGGCCGACGAAGCAGAGAATGGGACCTTTCATGGTCTCCACCAGGGTCTGCACCGCCAAATATTCGAGAATGCGCTCCTTGGGCTTCTCCAGGCCGTAATGATCCTCGTCGAGGATGGAGCGGGCCCGGGCGATGTCCACGTCGCGGTCGTCCTTAAGATTGTCCCAAGGCAGGTCGAGCACCCAGTCGATGTAGTTGCGGACCACGGTGTACTCCGCGCTGGACGACTGCATGGTCCGCATTTTCTTGATTTCCTTGCGGACGCGCTCACGGTTCTCGTCGGACATGGGCTTGGCGTCCAGCTGGGCCTCCAGCTCCTGCGCCTCGGCCTGCGGATCGTCGTCGCGGCCCATCTCCTTGTTGATGGCCTTGACCTGCTCGTTGAGATAGTATTCCCGCTGGTTCTTCTCCATCTGATCCTTGACGCGCCCCTTGACGCGCTTCTCGATGGAGACGATCTCGATTTCGCCGAGCAGCAGTTCGTAGACGCGCTCAAGGCGGCGGTTGGGATCCAGTTCCTCAAGGATTTCCTGCTTGCGCGAGAAGTCGATCTTGAGGTGGGGCATGATCTGGTCGGCCAATTGGCCCGCATCCTTGATGGTGGACATGGCCAGGATGGCCTCGGGGGCCACCTTCTTATTGACCTTGCCGAATTCCTCAAGGGAGTCCTGGACCGCACGAATGAGAGCTTTGCCTTCGGCCGTCTCCCGGTCGGAGTCTTCCAGCACGCGGAAACGGGCCTTGGGATAGTCCCCTCCCTCTTCGGCGTAGGGAATCATGTCCTCGTTCGGGTCCCAGGTCGCGCGCGACACTCCCTCAAAGAGCACCTTGATGGTGCCGTCAGGCAGCCGCAACATCTGCAGAATCTTGCTGACCGTTCCGATCCGGTAGAGATCACCCGCTTCGGGGTGCTCCTTTTCCGGAGATTTCTGGGTGACCAGGAATATCTGCTTGCCGTAGTCGGCGACCGCGGTCTCTATGGCCTTGATGGAGGCTTCGCGCCCCACGAAGAGCGGGACGATGGATTTCGGAAACATCACCACTTCCCTCAGCGACATCATCGGGAGAGTCATGGGATCAGGGGATTTCTTGCCGTCAAAGCTGAAGGTCGGCATTGATTCCTCCGAGGGTTAGAATAAGGCGGTTCCCCCCTGCGCAGAGGGGACATACCGCCGATGAAAACAAGTAAGGCCCGCGGGCGGAAAGTCAATCCGAAGCCGTCTAGGCAGACTTCACTTCCTGGTGATACATCAGAAGCGGGTCCATGTCCTTCTCGACCACGGCCGTGTTGATTACGCACTCGCGCACATCGGGCATGGCAGGCAGCTTGTACATGATGTCGAGCATGCTCTTCTCCAGCACGTTGCGCAGACCGCGCGCGCCGGTTTTGCGCTTGATGGCCCTCTTGGCGATGGCCCGAAGGGCATTCTCGGTGAAGGTCAACTCCACCTTGTCCAGCTCGAACAGCTTGCGATACTGCTTGATCAGCGCATTCTTGGGCTCGGTCAGGATACGCACCAGATCGTCCTCGGTCAGCTCCTCCAGAGCGGTCTGCACCGGGATGCGGCCGACGAACTCGGGGATCAGGCCGAACTTGATCAGGTCCATGGGCTCGGCCATACTGAACAGCTCTCCCAGTCCCATCTCCTTCTTGGCCTCGACCTTGGCGCCGAAGCCCAGGCCGGAGCCCTGCTTGCGCTGCTGGACGATCTTGTCCAGGCCGATGAAGGCGCCGCCCAGGATGAACAGGATGTTCGAGGTGTCCATGCGGATGAACTCCTGCTGGGGGTGCTTGCGCCCGCCCTTGGGCGGGATGTTGGCCTCGGTGCCCTCAATGATCTTGAGCAGGGCCTGCTGCACGCCCTCGCCGGACACATCGCGGGTGATGGACGGGGAGTCGCCCTTGCGGGACACCTTGTCGATCTCATCAATGTAGATGATTCCGCGCGAAGCCGCGTCGATGTCATAGTCCGCATTCTGAAGCAGTTGCACCAGGATGTTTTCCACGTCCTCGCCCACGTAGCCGGCCTCGGTCAGGGTGGTGGCGTCCGCGATGGCGAACGGAACCTTGAGCACCCGGGCCAGGGTCTGGGCCAGGAGCGTCTTGCCCGAGCCGGTGGGACCGATGAGCAGGATGTTGGACTTGTCGATCTCCACGTCGTCGCCCGTATTGGCCGCAGCGTAGAAAACGCGCTTGTAGTGGTTGTGCACGGCCACGGACAGGATCTTCTTGGCCTGGTCCTGGCCGATGACGTACTGGTCCAGCAGGTCCTTGATCTCCTGCGGGGGAAGCAGGCGGCCGTCCTCGAATTCCTCGCTGATGGTCTCCTGGGCCATGATGTCGTTGCACAGGGCGACGCACTCGTCGCAAATGTATACGTCGGGCCCGGCGATAAGCCGCTGCACCTCCGCCTGGGTCTTGCTGCAGAACGAGCAGCACAGATCGGATGAATTATTTTTTTTATCGGTCGTCATGGCGATTAACCCTTGATGCTTTCGTCCACGTCCGCCCTCGACTTCATGACCTTGTCGATAAGACCGTATTCACGGGCTTCCTCGGACGACATGAAATGATCGCGGTCCGTATCTGCGGTAATTTTTTCTATGGACTGGCCCGTATGATGGGCCATGATGCCGTTGAGCTCATCCTTCATGCGCAGGATTTCCTTGGCGTGAATGGATATGTCCGAGGCCTGGCCCTGGGCGCCGCCCAACGGTTGATGAATCAGGATGCGGCTGTGCGGCAGGGCGTAGCGCATGCCCTTCTCGCCTGCGCAGAGCAACAGGGAGGCCATGCTGGCCGCCTGGCCCAGGCACAGGGTGGCCACCGGCGCGGAGATGTACTGCATGGTGTCGTAGATGGCCATGCCGGAGGTGACCACGCCCCCGGGCGAATTGATGTACATGTAGATTTCCTTTTCCGGGTCCTCGGACTCCAGAAACAGGAGTTGAGCGCAGATCAGGCTGGCCACGTGATCGTCGATGGCGGTGCCAAGCAGAATGATCCGGTCTTTGAGAAGCCGGGAATAGATGTCGTACGCGCGCTCCGTACGACCGGTTGTTTCGATGACCATCGGAATGGCGACCATATATGTCTCCTTGGGGGCTCTTGGGCGGTTTATCGGATGTCCGGAGGGAAAACTTCAGCCCTCGCGCACCCTTGATCGGGCGAATAACACCCATATCCACTCAGTTTTACGTCATTCAGTATGAGATATTTCCCCTATGAGGACAAGGGGAAACTTATCCCGCTGCCGGAACCAAATAGGCATCCGGGGAGCCAGGTCAAGGGCGGTCCGAAAAAAAGCGGCGGCCCGGAAGCTCCCGGACCGCCGCATGTCTGGTTTCGTCGAAAAACAGGACTAGGCCTGTTCCTCCTCGAACTTGTCGGCACGCTCCTGAAGCTTGGCCAGGGAATAGCTCTTGGCCGTGGACTCCTTGATGCCCAGGTTGGTCACGGCCCAATCCACGGCCTCGGCCTTGTCCTTGAACTGGATTCCGCCGGACTTGGCGGCCCCGGAGGACTCGCCGTCACCGGCCTCGGCCTTGTCGGCGGTGGGCGGGGCGATCAGCTTGACCTCGGCGGCGTCGTAGATCAGCTCGGAGGCTTTGTCGCACAGCAGGCGGTCCTTGAGAGGCACGATGAGGTTGTTGTCCTCATAGTACTTCTTCAGTTCGTGCAGGGGCTGACGGGACTGCATGGCCAACTGGGACAGGGTGGCCTCGATCTCCTCAGGAGAGATTTCGAGGCTCTCCTCGGCGGCCACGGCCAGCAGGAAGATCTCGGTCTTGACAGAGGTTTCGGCCTCTTCACGGAAGCCCGAACGCAGCTCCTCGGGGGTCTTGCCCAGAGACTGGAAGCCCTTGCCCTGGCGGTCCAGGCGGTATTCCAGGTCCTTGAGCAAACGGTCGATACGATCCTCGACCATGGACGGCGGCAGCGGAAATTCGGCGATACCTTCGATGACGCCCTTGAGCAGTTCGCTCTGGGCGGCGGCCTTGTTCATCTGCTTGCGCTGGGAAGAATAGGATTCGCGAATGCCCTTGCGCATGGTCTCGACATCCTTGAAACCGGCCTTCTGGGCCACGGTGTCGGTCATCTCGGGCTTGATGCGCTCCTTGACCGCGTGCAGCTTGGCCTTCATGGTCACGGTCTTGCCAGCCAGATTTTCATTGATGAAGTCGGCCGGGAAGGTGATGTCGGTCTCGCCGCCCTCGCCCGGAGTCAGGGTCTTGATCAGATCCTCGAATTCGGGCAGAGCCTGATGCTGGCCCAGAAGCAGGTCGAAGTTCTCGGCCTGGATACCCTCAACGATGGCGTCGCCCTGGTAGGCGCCGAAGCTTACGGAAGCGACTTCGCCATCCTTGGGCGAACGCACGTCCTCGATGACCTTGACCTCGGCGTTGTTTTCGAGGATACGCTGCTCGACCTCGGAAACCTCGTCATCGGACACGACCACGTCCACTTCCTCGACTTCAAGCCCCTTGTACGTGGGCAGGTCGAGCTTGGGCGCGACCTCGAACTCGATGGAATAGGTGAAATTCTCGTCGCGGACCAGCTCCTTGGCGTCCACGTCGATGCGGGACATGGGCTGCATGGACAGACCGCTCATGATTTCGTTGATCTGGTAGTTGATCAGGTCGGTGGTGGCTTCGCCGTAGACCTGCTTGCGGAACTTGGACTCGATGATCGAAGACGGCACCTTGCCCTTGCGGAAGCCCTTGACGTCGGCCTGCACACGGTACAGGGCGATGGTGGCGGAGAGAGCGGCATTGACCTCTTCGGCGGGAACTTCAACGGTGATCTTGCGTTTCACCGGAGAAAGTTCTTCAACATTGTATTCCATGAGACGTATCCTCCTCAAACGCCTGGGCAGGCGCGTAAATATGGCGTTTTGTGGTGCGGGCGGAGGGACTCGAACCCCCAAACCATGAGGTACCAGATCCTAAATCTGGCGCGTTTACCAATTCCGCCACGCCCGCAAAAAGAACGTGCTGTTTAAGCAAGCTATCACGCATATGTCAACCTATAGAGCCGCTGCGGGCCCGGAAATCTACACTTCGCCGGGGAGTTTCGCCATTTGCTCGGCGATTTGCCGCAGAACGGCGGGCAAATCAGCCGGGTCCGAGGCCAGCACATAGACCACCGCTTCCCGGCCCATGCCGCCCGGATCGACCAGAGCGCGGACCGTTTCCGAAGCCGCATGGCCCTGAAGCGCCTGAAGGCCGCCCCAGTCCTCGAAGCCGCCCTCGGCACCATCCACATATTCCGGCCGCCCGTCCCAGTCCATGTAGGCCATATCAATATTTAGAGCGGACAGAGCCGCGCGCACGGCCTCGCCTCCCCCCAGGGTCACGGCGCACCGCACGTCGGGCCGCACCCGCCGGACGGATAACAGCAGCGAGGCGGCACGTCCGGCCAGTCCGAATTCGGGATAACCGATCACATCCACCCGCCCCCGGGCCATGGTCGCAAAACCGCCGGAAAATCCGACCACGTCACCGAAGGAATCGGCAAAGGGCACGGCCACGGCCAGTTCGGCTCGGCCGCGCGGCAGCATGGCGCCGAGCCCCGTCGCGGCGGTCAGTCTGCGGCCAAGGTCGTCCACGGCCGCCAGGGCCTCCGCCCGCGCCCGTTCCTGGATCCACGGCGCGAGATGGTTGACCGGGCCGCCGCCCGCCCCTATCCGGTATCCGGCGCGCAGGGCCAGGTTCAAGTATTCCTGGCCGCGCAGGATGGCCGCGCCCATGTCCAGGCCGCGCCCCAATCCTGTGGCGATGGCCGCGGACAGGGTGCAGCCCGTTCCGTGGGTGCAATCGGTATCAACCCGCCGTTGCATGAACGGGATGGGCTCGGCGCTGGAGGTTATGTACCAGTCGGTCACGGCCGGAGAATCAGTATGCCCGCCCTTGATGAGCACCGCCTTTGGCCCCATCTTGAGGAGCATCTTCCCGGCCAGAAAAATGTCTTCCCGAGTCTTGATCGTCAACCCGGTGAACAGCTCGGTCTCCGGCAGATTCGGAGTCAGCAGGTCGGCCAGAGGAAACATGCGGTCCACCATGGCCTCCACCGCACCGTCCTGAAGGAGCTTTCCCCCGGACGTGGCCACGCAGACCGGATCTACCACCAGGGGAAAGGACTTGTTCTTCAGGATGCCGGCCAGAGCCTCGATGATCGGGGCGGAAAAAAGTATGCCGGTCTTGGCCGCATCGACCTTGATGTCGTCGAGCACGGTCTTGAGTTGCAGGGCCACGAATTTGGCTGACGGAGCGTGGATGCCGGTCACGGCCGCGGTGTTCTGGGCCGTCAGGGCCGTGATCACGCTGGCCCCGTACCCGCCAAGCATGGTGATGGTCTTGAGATCGGCCTGGATGCCCGCCCCACCGCCGGAGTCGGACCCGGCAATGGTCAGGACACAGGGGAGTCGTTCCATGGTTCAACCTCCAAAAAAACAACGATCATCGGCGGGTGCGAACACCTGCAGCCGACAATCGCAGCAAGGAAAACGGGATACTATATTCCCGGGGGGACGCGGATCAACCGCAGGACAGCTTGACGTAATCTTCGATAGAAACGCCATTCCACGCCTTGCTGACCCAGTAAGCCGTGGCCCAGATCATCAGAGCGGTGGCCTGAAGGTCGGTCAGGCGACGCAGCTTCACCTCGAGATTGGACTTGCTCGCGCCGTGCTGGATGTGGACGCTGTGCTCGTCGCACGCCTCCTCCACCCGAAGCAGCAGGTACGCCTGCTTGGACTGGTTGGGCAGCAGCTTCACTTCCTTGTGGGACTCAAGGATGGTCTTCAGCTCGGCCACGGAAAAATCGCTCGATACGTTGCGGATGGATTTGAAGAAGACGTCCACGGCCCAAGGCAGGATGAACTCGGCTCCGGCGCTCTTGGTCTTGAAATAGTCCTTGAGCCACTTTTCCTGATCTTGGGTAATTCTAGCAGCGACCTGGGGCATACCGTCTCCTCCAAATGAACCGGCGAAACTTGGTACCTGATTGTATATTTGGCAGTAGCTATATAATGGAAACGACCGAATCAATCAAGAGTTTTTCTAGAAGAAGATTAAAACAATTACGGCCGTTACCCGTTGAAAACCGTCTTCAATTGGCGGAATAGCGTGAGCAGCAACGCATCGGGCGCATCGTTGCCGTCGATGTTCAGGCGAATGATCTCCGTGACCGTGTTCCGGCTCGGCGTGATGGTCTTCTTGGCCACCAGGACGATATTCTGTTCGCGGCCGTTTTCCCCGTCCTCGGTACGGACCACAAGCACCCAGTGGCCGTCCTGCCGCTTCCAGGACGTCTCCACCGCCACGAAGGTCGACTCCTTACGCTCGATGAGCTGGACGAAGTCCTCAAGGGAGAAATGTTTGCCCTTGCCCTGCACCCCGAGGTACTCGCCCCCGGAAGCGATGACCAACGGGCTGGACAAGAACTCGGCGGGCGGAAAGTCGATGCCCTGGCCGCCCTTTCCGGCCGCCAACCGACGCTTGAGCACGGCGACCTCCTCGCGCAGCGAACGGACGGCCTCTTCCCGCTTCAACGCCTCGGCCTCTCGCTTCAGCGCCTCGGCCTCGCGCTCGGCCCGGAGAGCGGCCACTTCGTCGCGCAAGGAACGGATCTCGCTGCGAAACAGGGACTGATTGTCCAGCACATCGGACATGCGGGACAACACCCCGGCCAGATCCTGTGCGGCGCCGGATGAGATTGATTGTTCAAATGATTGATCACGCTGTTGATCATTCATTAACACACCGAATTTAAGTGCTAATTCCTGTTCAATTTGTTCAGTTGACCAATTGTCGTTGAACATTTTTCGAATCCTCCTGAAGATTTCCAAGACCTCGACGGGGTACCGCGCGCGCCGTCCTCCGCCACCTTCAGAGGGGATGAAACGCTCGAATTTATCCTTGTAATACACGATAGTGGACGGCGGAATATCCAACCGCCTTCCGACTTCGCGCAAACTGATAAATCGCTTGTTCATCCCGCCCCTTCCTGTTGATCACTGATCGTTTTATTGTTCATAATCAAAATCATCCCGCTATGTCAACTTAATTTCAAACAATGAAGAACAGTACTGTTCAATACACCAATCACAAAAAAGGCGCGGCAACCATGTTGCCGCGCCTTGAAAAGGAGTCATTTCCTGTGGGAACGTTACTTTTCCAGTTCCCCGCGCACTTCCTTGAGGGATTGGAGAATGCCCTGCATCTTGTCCCGCAACGCCTGATCATCGAGGGTATTGCCAAGATAGGCGGACTTCATGGCCATCTCGTTGACCATGTCCAGCGCGAGCAACCGTTTCATCTGAAGCGGAAGCCCCTCCTCCATCTTGACCATACGCCCGT
Organism: Desulfovibrio sp. Huiquan2017; assembly: GCF_017351175.1. Taxonomy (NCBI): domain Bacteria; kingdom Pseudomonadati; phylum Thermodesulfobacteriota; class Desulfovibrionia; order Desulfovibrionales; family Desulfovibrionaceae; genus Desulfovibrio; species Desulfovibrio sp. Huiquan2017. The sequence goes on from NZ_JAFMPN010000009.1 coordinate 181,907, forward strand.
CGAGCTGGCTGACGTCCTGGCGCAACGCGCCCAGGCTCTTGACCTCTTCGGTCAATCCGGCGATATTCCGGTTCATGCCGAAAAAGAAGATAACCAACAGGACGACCACAAGCAGGGAAACGATGACAGCGACCTTGCTCATGTCCCGGCTGGTAGCACCGGCGGCGGCCGAAGCGGCCTGTGCCGCGTCTTCCTTTTCCGCGTGAACCGCTTCCAACTTATGAATTTTATTCCCGTCGGAACTCATTTTTCTCTCCAATGATTGTACTTTCTTGAATATCAACGCCTCACCGTTTTATCATATACTGCACCCTGCGGGAGGAATCAAGGCCGACGCGCTCACGCGCCGCACCGATGGAATCCATTTCCGCCCGGGGTCTTCCTTTATGTCACATTCCCCCAAATATCTTGACACCCGACGCCGTATGTTGAATATGATGTTGCTGCGGCACCACTTCAGTAATACAACATTAAATGCTGAATAGCCGATTCGGCTCTACAAAGCAAAATAATTGAACCAACAAGGAGAACTTCATGGAAGATTACTTGCAAGAAGCATTGGAAATCGTGAAAGCGCAGGCAGGCGTGCGAACCATGACCGAGGAAGAAATTACTTCCATGGTGCAGAAACTGGCCGCCGGCATCAAAGCCATTGCCGAAGGCGAAACCGTCGATAGCGCCGCGCCCGCCGCTGTGGACCCTCAGAAAGCCATCCGGGAGAAATCCATCCTCTGTTGCGCCTGCGGCAAATCCTTCAAGGTGCTGACCAAAAAACATCTGTCCACACACGGCCTGACCCCGGAAGAGTATCGGGAACAATACGGTTACAAGAAGAAACTTCCCCTGGTGTGCAAATCCTTGCAGCGCGAACGGCGCAAGAAGATGAAGGAAATGAAGCTTTGGACCAAACGTGGAAGCGCAAAGAAAGAATAAATTTCTTAGTTCACCCCATACCAATGCAAAATGGAGTAGCGGCCAAGGCCGCTACTCCATTTTGCATAAAGCTCTCACGAGGCGGGCCGCCAGAACCGCCCTAGACGATCTTCACGACCGCGGCGGTGATGTCTCCGTGCCCACGACGGACCCCGGAGAGGGCTTCGCCCGTTCACGTAACTCGAAACCGCCATCCTTCACACCGCCCAACGGAAACCCGTCCCCGTCGAGTTCCTCAAACAGGTCCAGCGCCGGGTCGTAAAACAACGTGGTCGATTCGAACAGTTGCCGTTCCCGTCCCGGCACCTGCGCACGCTCCCTTACTATGGGCGTCAGCCCGTCGTCCGCCTTGTGGATGAGCACGTTTTCACTGCGTTTCGCGAGATTCGCCCCAAGGCGAAAGATATCCCGGCGCACCACCGTCCCGATGCCCAGCAACGGCACCAGAGAAATGAAAAGGAGGAGGATCAGCAAGTTATATCGAATACTCATGTCCCCTCCGGAGCGGAAAATGGTTGTATCCCACAGGACGCTCGTACGCCGCAGCGCGCCCGGGGAAACGTCCTGTTCTCCCCTCCAAAGAATAGAGATTACATCCCGTATTTTTTCAATTTATTGTTAAGCGTTGTCCGAGTTATGTCGAGGATCTTGGCCGCTTCGCTCTTGTTCCCGCCGGTCTGTTCCAAGGTCGCCAGAATGGCCAGCTTCTGGACATCTTCCAGAGGTTGCCCGCCGAGATGCCCATTCCCCGTTTCGGCTGGAGCGTCCTGCTCGTAATGCCTGACCAAGGCGGGGGGAAGCTCCTTTTCCGTGATGTATTCGCCCATGGACAAGATGATCGCGCGCTCGATGGTGTTCTCCAACTCGCGGACATTCCCGGGCCAGGCATGATGGATGAGCATGTCCATGGCCAACGGCGTGAATCCCTTGACCGCCTTTCGATTCTTTTCCGCGAACCGCTTGAGAAAGAAATTGGCCAGCAGCGGGACGTCGTCCTCGCGCTCGCGCAGGGCGGGCAGTTTCAGGGCCATGACATGCAGCCGGTAGTAGAGATCCTCCCTGAAACGGCCTGCCTCCACTTCGGCCTTGAGGTCCCTGTTGGTAGCGGCGAGGATGCGCACGTCCACCGACTGCACCGAATCACTCCCCACCCGTTGGATTTCCCGCTCCTGGACCGCCCGAAGCAGCTTGGCCTGCATGGGCATGGATATCTCCCCTATCTCGTCGAGGAAAATAGTTCCCTTGTTAGCCTGCATGAACCGGCCGTCACGGCGCTTGTCCGCGCCGGTGAAGGCCCCTTTCTCATGCCCGAAGAGTTCCGATTCCAACAGGGTTTCCGAAAGAGCGGCGCAATTGATGGTCACCAACCGCTGTTTTTTCCTAACGCTGTTGGCGTGGATGGCTCGGGCGACAAGCTCCTTGCCGGTACCGGACTCCCCGGTGATCAGCACCGTGGCCTCGGTCGGGGCGACCACCTTGACCATTTCAACGACCGCCCGCATGGCGGGGCTGGTCCCGATGATGCCCGCCAAAGATTGCCCGGCGGAGACGGCCTCCTTGAGGTGGCGATTTTCCTCGGAGAGCCGCTTGTGCTCCAGAGCGCGTTCCAGGGTCAACTTGAGCTCGTCGAAATTGAGCGGCTTGGTCAGATAGTCGTAGGCCCCGAGCTTCATGGCCTCTACCGCCGCATCAACGGAGGAATAAGCCGTCATGATCAACACCGGAATGGCGGGGTTGTAGGCCTTGATCTCCTCCAACGCTTCAATCCCGCTGACCTTGGCCATGCGGACATCCATGAGCACGGCGTCGTAGGGGCGCTCCTTCACGGCCGAAACAGCTTCACCGCCGTCCATAGCCGAATCGGTGTCATACCCCCATCCGCCGAGGATGGTCCCCAGCATGGAGAGATGTCCCTTGTCGTCATCGACGACGAGTATGTTGGTTTTCATTGCTCTTTTCCTTAATGTGACTGCGGCAGGGTGATGGCGAACGCAGCGCCCCGCCCCGCAGCGCAGGCGACATGAATGTTTCCGCCGTGCCCTTCGACGATTTTGCGGACCACGGCCAGGCCGAGTCCGGTCCCCTGGCTCTTGGTCGTGAAATACGGATCGAAAATGGTCTCCAGAACCGCTTCGGGTATGCCCGGCCCGGTATCCTCGACCTCCATCACAAGGCCGTCGTCCGAACGCCGAGCGCGCAGGAACAGCTTCCCTCCGGACTCCATGGCCTGAATGCCGTTGATGCCGAGATTCAGCAGGGCCTGGATCATGCGATCGGGGTCCATCTCGGCCGGAGGCAGGTCCGGCGGCACGTCCACCGTAACTGCAACCCCCTGGCCCGCCGCATCCTGTTGCAACAACCGCGACACGGTATCCAAAATCACGGCCACATCCGCTTGCCGAAATTTGAAATCCGAAGGCCGGGAAAAATCCAGCAGTTCGGAGATGACCCGATTCAGCCGTTCCGTCTCGGCGATCATCACCGTGGCGGCCTTGCGGTTCTCGCTGCCCTCCTCGAACAACCCGGCGAAATAGGTCGCATACCCCTTGATGCTGCTCAATGGATTACGGACTTCATGGGCGATACCCGCCGCAAGATTGCCGATGGCCGCCATTTTCTCCCGCTGCTTCGCGTCGACCTGAAGCCGGTGAATCTCGGTCAAGTCACTGAGGATGAAAATGTTGCCCAAATGGACGTCCCCGTCCGTGGTCACCGGTGCGACGCCGACATTGGCGGGGAATTCCGTCTCCGGGGTGCGAACCCGCAACTCCCGAGTCACGGGAACGCCCGTTTTCGAGGACTCCTCAGCCAGGGCGACGACCTCGGGGGGAAGCACATCGTGCGCAGCGCCCCCCAGAGCCTCCTCGGGCAGGATGCCCAGAAGCGCGGCCGCGTCCCGGTTGATGCGCGTCACTTCGCCGTCCGGGCCGGTGACCACCATGCCAATAGGCAGATTGGCGACGATTTCCGCCGCAAAGGTCTGTGTATCGCGCAACTGCTCGCGGGACCGGCGATATGCCTGAACCCAGAACAGGGAAACCATGCAGCCCAGGCCCACCAGCAACAAGACGGCCGACGTGGTGATCATAACCCGGACGTCGGTCCGCCGGGCCTCCACAAAGGGTTCGATGTCCAGGCCTATGAATATCAGCGGTTTTTCCACAACCACGCCGGACGCAAACCTCTGCCGCTGCATCGCCCCCCAACGTCCGCTCCTACTCCTCATGTGATGCATCATATTGTGCATCTTCTGAGAACCGCCGGGGCCCAAGGAAACGAATTCCTTGTAAACGACGAAGGAGTCGGGCTCCCCGCCATCCTTCATGATGACGGATCGCGCCTTTTGGGCCGGCCGCAAGGATTTGATGCGGGCCGCACCAAGATAGGTGCCCCCGATCTTGCTTGAATCGCTATGGGCGAGAATGCGACCGTCCCGGTCGGTAAGCACGATATAGAGGATGTCCGGCAGTTCGGCGGTCGCGTCGATCAAAGCCTGAAGCCTGTCCTCGGCCCCGTAGTCACCCATCATGCCGACCTTGGCCCCGGCCTCGAAAGACCGGATGAGGGCCTCGCCCTTCTCGCCCAGCACCTTCTCCATATACCGCACTTCGCGGTTGTAGTTGAACACGGCCAAAACCACGACCACCAAAGTCATGATGGAGGCCATGCCGAGGATCATCCAGACGGATGCGGGACTTCCAAGAATTTTCGTTTTCAACTGCATGCCCAACCTGCCGGGTGCGAGTGACTAATTTTTAGACTGTTCAAAAATAAAACTGATTAAAATTTAACCACAAGCCCCCTTCTTGGCAAGACTGAATCGCCCCCCATCTTTTAAATTAAAACAATATTGTTAATTAAATCAAACTATTGGAGAATACAAACAAACTTGGCACGCCCTTTGCCTTAATGAAGGCATCAACACGACCAAAACCATTCAGGAGGTTTTATCATGAAGAAGTTTGTTATGGCATTCGCGGTTGTTGCGGTTGTCGCTCTGTTTTCCGCCAACGCCATGGCCTGGGGCATGCACGGCTGGCAGGGCAACGGATGCGGCAGGGGTTACACCAGCCAGGTGGATCAAAAGGCTTATCAGGATTTCCTGAGTGCCACCACTGACTTGCGCGCGTCCGTTCGCGCCGACCGGGCCGAGATCGCGGCAATCATGGCCGGACAGAATCCGGATGCCAAGCGGGTTCGCACCCTGACTGAAAACATCGACAAGAACGCCGCCGCCATCCAGGACAAGGCCACGGCCTTGGGGCTGCCCCAGAACGGCGGCATGGGCTACGGTTTCATGCGCGGCGGCAGGATGGGCTACGGGTACGGCAACGGCTTCGGCTGCCCCGCTTGGCAGTAGACAACAATCAAATCCACAGTGTGGCGGGGGAACCCCGCTTCCCCCGCCAACAACCTTTACGGAGGCGACATGCCGCACTGCCAGTGGGGATTCATGACCGGCTCGGGAGCAGGCTGGTTCATGGGAGGCTTCAGCTCCCTTTTCGGACTGCTCATCCTCGGTTTGCTGGTATTCCTGATCATCAGGCTCGTCCAGAGGCCCACTTCCGACCCCGCCGCGAAGCGGGACCGGGAAGATTCCATGGAAATCCTGAAGCGCAAGTACGCTGAAGGGGATATCTCCACCGAGGAATTCCGTAAGATCCGCAGCATATTGAAGAGCTAGGCCGTTCAGGCGGAAGACCTTGCGATCCGCCGCCAGCCGCAGACGATCGCGACAACGCGACGACGCTTGTCTCTCGTCCAAGCAGCCTGAGATTTCAATAAAATAAACGGGCGATGCCGACAGAATCCGGCATCGCCCTTCCCTTTTCCCGATCAAGCGCGGACATCTCGCTATTTGCGCAGTACATCCTTATTAAAAACCATCCGATCGTCGATTTTCCCGTCAAGGGCGTCCAGCAGGTTCTGCGCCGACATGACGCTCATCTGCGTCATGCTCTCCAACGTCATGCCAGCAATGTGCGGCGTAAAAAAAGACCGAGGATGGCGCAACAGGGGAGAATCGGGAGCTGGCGGCTCGGTTTCAAAAACATCGAGGCCGACGCCGCCGAGGAACCCCTGGTCCAGAGCCTTAAGCACTACCGTTTCGTCCAGGAGCTTCCCCCGCCCAACATTGATCAGAAAGGCTCCGGGCTTGAGTCGCTGCATATCCTCCCAAGAAAGCATGTGGTGGGTCTCCGGTGTGTAGGGCACAAGTAGGGAAATGAAATCCGCTTCGGGCAGCGCGGCCCGGAAATCCTTGGTCAACTCCACCCCGGGAATGGGACTCTTGTCCAAGGAACGGCTGAAGGCGATAACCCGCATGCCGAAGGCCACGCACAATTTGGCCATGAGCCGCCCGCTGTTGCCGAAACCGATCACCAACATGGTCCGGCCGTTCAAATTCAACGCCGTATGCTTGTCACGCCACAGCCAATCATCGGTCACGGCTTTTTGGGCCGCGCCGAGATCCTTGGCCATGGCCATCATCAGCATGACGGCATGTTCCGCCACCGCTACCGAGTTTGACCCGGTGGTCATGAGCAGGGGAATGTTCCGGCTTGTGAGGTATTGCCAGTCCACCTTATCCGAGCCCACGCCGAACTGCGAAACCACGCGCAAGCGGGGAGCCAATGCCAGGAGTTCCCTTGGCATCGGAAGATTGCGAACCAGAAGAGCGTCCGCCTCCGGGAGGACCCGCCCCCCCCCCACTCCGGGCTCCACCGGTCCGTCTTGAAGACCTCGATATCGGAACGCGCTTCAAGTAAATCCAGGCCCTCCTGAAGAATATACCCGGTAACCACAACTTTGTACGGCATGAAACCTCCTGAAATAGATAGGAATGATCCCTGGAGCACATGGCCCCATAGGGGATAGGGCTCCACTTTCGGAATGGAGCTATATTATATTTCATGGAATTATGGGAAAAAGAACAAACCTGAGTCAAAACCAAATGCCGCAGCGGGCGCATGAAAAAAAAGCAACCGCCATGCGACAGAAAGGCTCGAGCGAAAACCCGCCTTCCATCATTGCTTCAATGTCCGCTCCAACATCAGATCCAGGGTATCCTCTATGCGCTTCCACCCCGCCTCGGAACGAACATCCACCCCGCCCAGGTTGCGGTGCATACGCGACCGCACGGCCAGGAAGTTAACGGAGGCGGCCAGGATCATGACCAGTGCGGTCAGGTCCACCTCCTCGGGCGGGTCGGTCTGCATCAACTCGAAAAATTCCAATGCGGTCCGCACGCGGACCTCTTCCAGAGCACGCGTCAGGTCGTTACGCACCACGCCTTCCCAAGCCAGAATCTCCAATGTTTGCGGTCGGCGCAGAATGGCCCGCAGGTACCGCTTAAAGAACTGTGACATAAGCTCGTGCGGTGCCATGTCGCGAATACGCTCCGCATCCTCGCCGAGCAATTCCTCGGCTGTGGGCCAGAACTCAACAGTCCGCCCGTACTCGGCCACAAGGCCCTCCAACCCCTGATAATACCGGTAGATCAACTTCTTATCCACCCCAGCCTCACGGGCCACCAGATTGACGCCCAGCCGCTGAAAACCGACCTCGGCCAGGACCTTCCCCACGGCTTTGACGAGTTTCTCTTTAGTGATTTCCTTATTCCGGATAGGTACGATTTTGGGGACAGCCTTCAACTTTGCCACAACCCCTCCTTCCGTGTTGCAATGGTGCCGGGCAATAATCAGTATCTCAAACCCCTCCGGGCTCCGCAAGGATATTTCCGTCTCACAACAGACTCATCCTGCCCAGCACGCCGCATCGGCCCTAGCCTTTTCCCGAGTTCCCCGCGTGGAAGCCCGGTGCCTCCCGCAAGACC